>DASRDY010000336.1:0-1458 GCA_035652355.1 Blastocatellia bacterium | reverse complement strand
CCCTGATTGGCGCCCGTGATGATCACAACTTCCTTCTTATCCGCCTGTACATCGTTGCCTACGACTCGTTGTTTGATTGTCAGGGCCAGACAGACGTCATATAACCCTTGAAAGCAAAGCCTGCGTTCGCCGGAAGCTGCTGGCTGGGGAAAGCAGACCGGCTCATCCAGCTTGGCGAGCTGTTCGTGGAGATTCAAACAAGCAATGTAAAACGCCAACTCAGTTCGCAGCATCGTAAAGAAGTTCAGGATATGATCGGTCGACTGGGCCAGTGCGTTGGCCACCAGGTTGAGTCCCCGATCTTTGAGTTCCGATAGCGCCCTGGCGCCGGCTTCATCACGATCGGCGATATACAACGTGTATATCGGCGGTCCTTTGGCAAAGATCTGGTCAAGCCAATGCTGTTGTTTTTCGGGTGGCTTCCGAAGCATGTAATTCGCGCCTTTATTGCCTTCACCCAGTTCAGCGCTGATCAACATTCCATCACGGAATTGCAGTTGCCTGAGATGATTTTGCAGCCTGGCGAAATACGCATCGCTCAGCTCGTTGCGAAGCATCTCGAAGAACGCAGTAAATCCGTCTGAGTTGAATGTGTGGGCATGCTCATCTGCGACACGCCGTAATTGCTTCAGCATGCTCACAAACATCTGCAATACTTCGACTGACCGAGACAGCATCGTGGAGGGATATTTGCTGATGTAAAAGCCGAGATAGACCTTTTTCTCACCGTCAATGGCTCGCACCGCGATATCATAGATATTCCTGACAATCGCAGCGTTGTTCAGACAATCCTTCAGAATATCCTGGCGATAGCGTATTGTGTCCAGGTCCGTCCGCAAGCTCGACAATACCGCTCTCTGTGCGACATCGGCTAAGAACTTGTCGCCGAGCGCCATGGCGCCGAAGAGCGTGTGTAATTCCAGGTCTTGTATCAGCGCCTCTGCATTCCAGGGCAATGGCTGCTGCAGATCGAAATCATGATCGCGATAGAGGAGCAACGCCTTCATGACGGTATGCGCTCCTTGAGACAATTGTATGTAACATGATACTTTTCGGCGATCGACATCGCGTATGCCAGCCCATCGGCGGGTCGCCGTACGATTTTATAGGTTCGCAACGCCGGATTTTCCGGGGCGATTGTGCTGACCATGCTGACGACTTTCTCGTGTAAAGAAGCTAACTCATCGATAAATGTCACACACACGCACAGCAAATCCAATTCAATCACCCGTTCGAGGATCTTTTTGCTCAAAAATAATGCATCGTCGATTGTCGTGGAAGTGAAAATCTCATTCATTATGATGATGCTATTTGACGTGGCCTGGCTGAGAATCTTATCGATTCTGACCAGATCGTCCTGGAGTTTGCCGCGGAGATCGGTGATCGTTTCTTCCTTTTCAAAATGGGTAAAGAGCAGATCGAAGAGAAAGAGCTGCGCTTTTCTGCCCGCGACAGGAC
>DASRDY010000335.1:0-29181 GCA_035652355.1 Blastocatellia bacterium | reverse complement strand
TAACCGGATGAGACGAATTAATGACAAGCAGAATCACAAAACCAATAGCCGTTAGAATAGAGACATATCGGAACTGGGAATTACGAATTAGCAAGCGTTCCTCCGAGAAAATTCAGGGTTTTAACTTTGGCTATCCAAGATTATAGTGCGATTATAGTTCCGGATTCGGAACACAACTCTTACTCTAAGATTGAGGCACGCTATATCGTACCAAGATCCAGCCTTTATGCAAAACGAGAGGGCGCTAAATGGTTACTGAGAACGGGATTCATCTTGATCTGCGCGAACATATAACCTCGAAGACAAAAAAACAGCCATACGTAAACCGGATGTTTTCGATCATCGCAAAGCGATATGACTTCATCACGGCATTTCTTTCGTATGGAATGGACAAGGGATGGAAACGACGGCTGGTCGAAATGACAGAGCTCTATGGCAACGAAATGGTCCTCGACCTGGCGTGTGGAACAGGCGATATAACGTTTGCTCTCAGAAGACAATTAAATAACGGGCGTGCCGTAGGACTGGACATAACTCAAGAGATGCTGGTAATCGCCGAGGAGAAGCGGCGCGAGGCGGACCTTCAGCGAATCTATTTCGAGCGCTCTGACATAATGCAAATGCCGTTTGCGAATGAGTCGTTTGATCGAATTACTGGCGGATACGCCCTAAGAAATGTTCCCGACATCCCCGGCGCGTTGACTGAAATTTATCGAGTATTGAAACCCGGCGGCAAATTCCTGTCGCTGGATTTCGGCAAGCCTAAACTTGGTGTCTATCGATGGGCCTATTTTCAGTATTTAACCGTTGTGGGATCGTTGCTCGGGCTGGCACTTCACGGAGATGCGGATACTTATCGTTATATACCGGAATCGTTAAAGCTTTATCCCGGACAATATGAAGTCGAGAATATGATGAAGAAGGCGAATTTCATTGATACCGGTCACATCGATTTTATGGGTGGGATAATGGCGATCAATTGGGGCCGTAAACCCGATGAATGATCTGTGCTCACGGGTTATCCTGATTTGCCAGCGGCCAGCTTAGTAAGCTTGGCGTAGATTTGTTCTGTTTGTTTTTTTGTATCTTCGTAACTTGTGGACGTGTCTATTTCAAAGTCGGCGAACTTTCGTTTTTCGCTACTGGACATTTGAGCGTGGATTCTTTTGGCTGCTTCTTCAAACGAAAGATTGTTTCTTCGCATTAGCCGCTCAACCTGAAGAGATTCATCGCAGAAAACAACGATGATCTTATCGAAGCGTTTGTATCCTCCCGATTCGATCATCAACGCTGCGTCCACAATCGCGATAGCGTCAGGATTGTTTTTCTCTGTATCTTTTAATAAACGATCTTGTTCGGCAATCACGTGTGGGTGAACGATTCTGTTAAGCTGATTCCTTTTTTCGGGATCCGCGAAAACGATGTTGCCGAGTGTTACTCTGTTTATAGATCCGTCCGCTTGAAGTATTTCCCTGCCAAACGTCGAGACAATTTCTAAATAAGCAGGCTTTCCAGGTTCGACCACCTGACGTGCGATCTGATCGGCGTCGAATGTTTTGCAGCCCAATTCTTTCAGAATGGAAACGACATATGATTTACCAACGGCGATGCTTCCGGTGAGGCCGACTTTCAGCATTTTTGAGCGAACTCAGGATTGGTCCTTCAACCGCTGGGCCGCAGGATCAAGGTGACGGGTTGTTTGTTCGGTGACGCTTGGAGGAGTATACACTTCCGCTGTATTGCGCTGAGGAATCGCAGCTACTGGATTTTGTGGTAGCGCAACGGGCGGTTGGTTAAACTGGTTAACTGATTGCGGGTTTTGCAACGGAGTGTTTTTCCACCGGACATAATCCGCTACACCTTTACCTAAAAACGTAAAGGCCGGTATAAACAACCAGTAACCCCAAAAGACGCCGCCTGGAAAATAGAACAACACACCTAATGTCGCAAGAATGAACCCGAAACCAGTAGCCAAGGATTGTATCGCTCTTTCTACGCTTGGCTCTTTATCCTCATCACGATTTTTGCGCCTGCGGCCCCTTTTGCTATAGAGATCATCATCCGGTGGCGCAACCTGTAGCTGACCGGTCAGAGCTTTCGACACCAGGTCCAGATCTGTACCGCAGCTCCGACAGAATCTGGCGTTATCCATATTTTGAGTTGCGCATTTGGGACAGTACATAGCTTGATTCCAATCGCCGATAAGAGTTGAATGCTGTAAAGAAGAATAAGAGATTATACCGACTGAATTCAAGAATAAAGCGTTTTACCTAGCATCAACGAGGTGGGCTATCCCGTTTAATTCTATGTTAGCCATCAGACCGTTGTATTCCGATTCTATTGGTTCGAAAGCAATCGTCTTGGCTCCAACTGCGGCGGAAGCCAATACTGTATAGGATCCCACGTTCGCCCCGACATCAATGAAGATATCTTCGGATCTTAAACAATGAAGCAGAAAGGCCATTTGCTCAAACTCGTGCAGTCCCACATAAATATTGCCTGTCGCTCCATGCATTCCCCGATGAACCAGCAACTTTGACTGGTTAACGAAGGAAACAGTTATCGGTCTGCGACTGATACTGCTTTTTATCTGCCAGGAAGTAATCCGCCCGAATGTGCGTAGAAGAGAGTCTCGCGCGAGCGGATGATTTAAGATAAACCTGATCGATCTGCTAATACCCATAGAAGACTGTTAAACTCAATGCGCCGACCCTTCACACCGATCCAACTTCGGTATACTCGGCAATATACCAGAGCCTCAACAAAAACCCAGGACATTCACACAGAATGGGACTCCGCATGATAGCCTGCCTTGAGGACAAAGTAATAATTCCAGTTACATCAATTGTGGCGTCACGATGGCCGCTGGTATCTGCCGGTATTATTTGCAATGAAGTTTACGGCATTAGCATAAAATTCGAGCAGTTCCAATGTCAGATACTGCTTAATCGATTACCGCCGCTCCATTGAACCGTTTGCTCGAAGGCCGACCTGCAGTGTTTCTAGCTCGTTACTCAGCCACCGCTTATGACGCTCTACAGCTTTGTCATAGTTGTCTTTTGTGTAGTAATCCTGGGGACTTATTTCGTTTCCTTTTCCCTGTATCTCATGCGGGCTATAAGATGGGAAACCAGCATCACTCCAGAATTCTGTTAAACCAATTAATCCGTAGAGCGGATCTGATGGAAGCTCTTCCAACCTTTGAGAAAGAAGCAACGCTATCCATCGCCTTTTCGAGTTCTCATAGTCCGCCAGTTCCGGAGAAGCTAGTATCGAAAGAAGCGCATCAGCGTGTTCCTCATCTGCATCTGAAATGGCAGCAAGCTCTGATAATTCAGGAACAGGATTAGAAATGACCTCTAACTTCTCCCTAGCAAACTCTCGAGTCTCAGTAATGTCAAGCAGCCTTTGATATTGTCCAAAGCCACGCCACCCTGATAACAAGTCGATCCAGGTCGGATAGAACATCTTCCGGAATTCTGCAAACGTTATTTTCATGGCTTAATTGATACTCCTGTAATTTTTCCTCCCGCGAAGAACATTCGATGCGTCACTGTACCATTTTCAACTATCCATTCAAACCTTCCGTCCATTCCATTAAAATGAACCTTCGATCTTATGCTGGATTTGTGGGCCAAGAGATCGATTCACACTTGAATCGGGGCAAAGCAATGATTCCGCTTACATCGCGTATGTATATATCATTCGACGGCGTCGCGATAGCCGCTTGTACCCGCTGGTATTATTTGCCTTTTCACCTGAACCAGTCCTGCTGTGCTTGCTTCGCCTTCCATCGGCGCTTCAAACATTCATCGGAATTATGAAATAATAATATCCCTCTGATTTTTAGCAGATTCTTCAAATGCTAACAAAAGAACGTCAAAAAGATCTTTTCCATCTGACGTGACGAAATAATTGCCCAGACTGGTTATTGCGGGGCTGATCCTGTTGCCCCATGGGGGTGCGGTGTTTAGATCTTCAAAGTCCCATACAATTTGGTTCGGCAGGAATTCTGATAGTTCATCACGTATAGTTAATAATTCCTTTTTGGCTTCGGCGGCGTGAGTTAGAGGAAGCGAGCCACTATAAAACCCCTTCATAATCAAAGGGAACCTGCTACCCCAATTGCCGTGTTCAAGCCTTATATAAATGGTTGAAAACCACGCCTTCAAAAAAGAGGCCGACCCAATTTCAAATCTTCTATTTCCAACCGACACAAAAAGACTCATTTTCCTATCTCCGTATAGGCGCATTTTCTTTTTATTCATTTTCGGGCAAATGATCTCGGGCGAAAATGAGAGTAAAAGATTCGATTTCGACAGACCGATACAATCGGCTTTCGGCTAAAAACGCCATTTTTCAGGGACGACTATTTAGGCTCAGAATAAACATAGCGCCTGCCTCATCAGGGAATCGGAGGGACTGTCTTCACCATTCGCTACTCACCGCTTACGTTGAATATCCGAATACTTCACCGGACCTGAATAATGGTGGCTGGCCCCCCAGATACCGAGTTTATTTCGCAAAACTTGTACTAATTAGGGTTCCATCCCCTATATTAATCAAGCAACGGTATCCGCTGAAGGAAAATGCAGACAGCGTGTCATTGATCAAATCTGCATCAGTATAACAATCTGCGCCTGATCCTTTTGGCAATTCTGCCTTCCAGATCACCTCATTTAAGATCGTATAGGCTACAAGATTTGAGAAGCGTTTGACGTCCTTATTCTCGTAAAATTCCATTAAGACGATTATTTGCTGGTGAGCTTCATTCCACCAAGCCCTCGTTACCCTGAAGGGACAAACGATTTCGGTTCCATCAATTTTAACAACGTTATCCTGAATATGTAGTACTCTCATTTAAGCCTCTGGGTCTTTATGATCGTTATGTTTGCCCGTTCTAGCAACTCCACTTGAGGATTACCACCGGGCTGTCCAAACGCTTCGCTCGCAGTGCTCCTCTGAATTCGAACACCACCTTGCACGCGAAGTGTAGCTAAATTCTCAGCTGAATTCGTCGGTGGAAGCGCACTATTTTCAATTGCGTCTGCACTGGAAACAGGCGGGTTCGGCGAAAGGAATCGTCCTATCGGGCCTGACTCGTTCCCGTAAGCTCTATAAAAGATCGAATCATCATCTAAAAGCTCGCTTCTAATGTCTCCTGTCGCATTGGGAGTATCTGAGCCTGCCGTCAATAATCGGCTAGGATTAGTGATCGGAACAGGATCAGGATCGGGATCAATGTGGCCAATTGTACTTGACGACCCGCCCGCAGAACCAAAGCCATCATCTAATGCTTCGCCACCAAGTGCTCCGCCTATAAGTCCTCCGAGCGCCTCACCAAGAAGTTTGCCGAGAGCCCTATCGACCTCATCCGGACACAGCAACCCCGCTTTAGCCAGATTTTCGATTGTCTTTATTCGGTAATAAAGCGTTAAGAGTAGAAACGTGAGGCCGACTACTGCCACTGCGGCTTTTCCTATTAGCCCGACTGCCCGCAGTGCCACTTTTAAAGCTCCACCTGCGAGAATGCCTGGACCTAGCGCATGCGTGAATCCTTCCGAAAGACCGTCGGTCAATGGGGACAATCCTAATGGATCAGTATACAAAATAGGGTCGTTGGCTGCGTATCCATAACGATTCAATCCACCTTGTGTTCCAATTGGATCTTCAGTCAGGAATCGTCCTTGTTATGGATCATACCAGCGAGCTCGGTAAAAAATCATTCCTGTGAGTTGATCCCGCTCTCGCCCTGTGTAGTCATATCGCGTCCGCGTACTGCCGGAGCTCTGTCCGTATGGTTCATACTGTAATCGCTCGACAACGACGCCATTCGAATCTGTCAAAGCAGTCGTGCTTCCAAGATGGTCAGGCAGGAAATAAATTGATCCTCCACCATCTGATTGCTTCAGCTTTGCGTCAACTGCGGGTGCATTCAGGTATTCGACCGGACTGCCACTACTTTGATCCAATACGACGTCGCTGCCGTCGTAAAGAAATTTGGTTGTATTCCCAAGAGCCGCTCTGCTTGATCTTCGGCCAAGAGCGTCATAGCCATAGCTAACGGTTTGTCCACTTGGCAAAGAAGCGCTTGTTAACCTGCCGCGAGCATCCCATTGATATTGAGTGGTGCCGAGGGGATCGGTCTTTGTTGCAGTCTGACCCTCATTGTCAAAGCTGTAAGTTAAGTTGAGCACTACGATTGGCTGCGTCGGCTGGGGTTAGATTTTGCGTTGCTGGCAGAAGCGAGGCCGACGCGAGTGAACTGATTGAAGCAATCCGCCCGTCGTCGTCATAGGAATAATGGTAATCCTCGATTGGATGGTTCGTCGCCGTAATATGAGGCAACCGCGTTAATCTATCGGCATTGTCATATGACATCCTGGTCGTTATGCCATTGGGACGCTGTACGCTGACCGGGCGCGACAGCAGGTCATATCCATAAGTAAACGTCTCCGTCCCTTGGTTTATTGTGCTTAGGCGACCAGCGCTGTCGTAGTTATAGGCTGCCGGTAACCGATCGGCCGCCGTCATCAATATGCATTCGTCGGCGCTGTTATAGCCGTAACTAACGGCTCCGTTGGGCGTGGTCTCTGACACTAGGCGATTTGCATCGTCATAAGCCCACTGAACAAACCCTGATTGACTGTCATCGATACGCGTGGGTCGTCCTGCGGCATCGTAATTGTAATTGACCACAGCGTCGGTGTAGGTAAGCTGGGTCGGTCGATCCATACTGTCGTATACGGCGCTGACTGGCCGACCAAGCCTATCAATAGTTCTTATCGCGTTGTTAGCTGCGTCATACTGAACGCTGGCAGCTCGCCCAAAAGGATCCCGAACGGATGTTCCTCGATCTAATTCATCGTAGGTATATGTTCGGGTGAAGCCTCGCTGGTCGCTCAGCACCGTAAGATTTCCGCGGCTGTCGTATGTAAAACTGACTATGCCGCCCAACGGATCGGTAGTCGTAGAGAGGAGGCCTCGCACGTCGTAGGTGTATCTGGTGACTCGCTGATTGGCAGAGACAGATGCTACGAGCTGATTTTCTGTGTCGTAAGCCCGACGGACAGTGCGTCCGATTGGATCTGTGTCCGAGATCGGTCTATTAGCATTATCATATGCTGTCATAAGTATCGAATAACTTACCCCATTTGCTGTTGAGGCGATGCTGTTCGACTACTTTCTTCCCCTTCGTCGGATACCACGCGTAGTCATGATAAAACGATGAGCCAAAAACGAACGCATAGACAAGTGGTGTGTGGAAAAAGAGTTTTTGCAGACCTCGCAATGGCCCGAACCACATCACGTCTCCAATTCGGCTGGCGAAATTGTCGCCTACGTGGAATTTTTCGATCTCTCGCTCGATGTCGTGACCCACGATTTCAATCTCTTCGACTCTTCCGACACCCAGTCCGGCCTCGTGCGCCAATCTAATGTATTTGATCGACATCGGATCGAAACCCATAATTTTTGCGGCGACAGCATCGATTGCCACCTGATCATCGGAGGCAAGAATCAGGTCTTTTTCAACGGGAATCATCGTTCGCGGTCCGGGACCGTTTCCACACGTTGTGCCGTCCATAACAGCGAACAGGCCTTTATGAATCTCTTTCTGGATCGTCAACAAATCAACCAGCGTTTCGTGAATCACGGAATGGGTATAATGACGTTTCGTATTGAGCAATCCACCGAAAGCATTCTTCATCGCTCCGGTTGTCGTCGTGTAAATGTGGCACTTTACAGTCGGTAAATGAACGATGTTTTTGCCGAGGAAGAATTTGGGAATAGTTATGCCTTCGGGATAAATATCGTGCAGCACGAGCATCTTTCCTTTGGGCTCGTACTTAACCCACTTCAGATCGGTCGGATCGCAATTATAACGGATTGGAATGTCATGCTTTTTAAAGACAGGCAGGTATTTGTTCAACCGCTCGCCTTTGTATGGATCGGTGACGACGGTATTGTTTTGAACGCATACCAGGTCTCTGAGACCCCCATCCTGTAATCCCAGAATCGTTCCCTCCAATTGCCACGGTGTCGTGTTTGCACCGGGATACGGGAAATGCCAGGAAATATTGTCTTTCAGAATTGTCGTCGCGGCAGGATCAAGATGCTGATCGACATTCGCCAGGTTTAATAATTTTCTGTAATCATCAATGACAGTGTTGGGTTTGGTTTTTATAACAACGACTCTAGCTCGGGACATCAAACCTCTCTCAATGAACGATAGTAGCAAAGTTTATGATTAAGACGCACGTTAGCGCCCACAGCACCAGGCATAAAATCAACGGCCTGTCCTTGTAAAGAATGTCAGTCGGACTGCCGCCTTCGTCGCACTGGTGCATCAAATAAAGATAACGAAACAATCCGTAAATTACAAAAGGCAGCGTATAGATCAGCTTGTCAGTATGAAATTTCGCCGTTGTTTCTGGTGAAACAGTATAGAGCGCATACGCCAGGACGGTTGATCCCAGCACAACGGTGTTCATCTGGTCCAGCAACTTTGGACTGTAATGCGCCAGAACTTTCCTGTGATTTGACGAATTCTCCATCACCGATAATTCGTGTCGTCGTTTGGTGAAGCCAAGGAACAACGCCAGCAGGAAAGTACAAAGCAGTATCCAATGTGACGGCGAAACATGAATAGCGACTGATCCTGCCACGACGCGGAGCACAAACCCGAACGCGATGATCATCACATCCAGAACAACGACGTGTTTAAGCGAAGAGGAATAAAAGAAATTGATTACGACGTAGAGCGCCAGCAGGAGGGCGAATCCGGTGTCGATGTAGACCGCCAGGGAAAAACCGAGAGCCATTACGAACGCGGACAGTGTTATTGCTGCTCCAAAACTGACACGGCCGGAAGCGATCGGACGAAGACGCTTTTTCGGATGCAACTGGTCTTCTTTGCGGTCCACCAGGTCGTTAATCAGATACAAACCGCTGGCTGCAAGGCAGAAACTTACAAAAGCAAATGCGCCCAGGCGAAGACGCCACGGATCGGTAAGCCCTTGCGCAAACACCAAAGGAGCAACGACGAAACCGTTTTTAACCCATTGTTTAGGCCTCATTGCCTCGACCAGGGCGCTGAAAGAGGGTATGAATCCAGCAGGGCTGAGGGCCTGAACGTTCTCTTGGCTCATTTATTATTACTCTTCAATTTCCGCCGCTGTAACAAGACCTGTCGAAACGGCTGATTATACCATAGCGAAACTCACCGCGTGTAGCCGAGGGGCGGCATCTGCAAGTCACACTAATGGCGCTATTTGCCTAAATCTTGAATCGACTGATTTCGACCTTTACGTTAATGGTTTCAGAAATAGCGCAATCTTTCCAGATCGTACCCATGTAGCGTAGGCTTCCAGCCTGCGTAAGTTTCCTAATTGTGCGATTTAGATCGAACCTGTTCGTCTGTTTATGTACGCAGGCTGGAAGCCTACGCTACATGCTATCCTTTGAAGAAATTCTTCAGGATAAACCAGACGTTAGCGGGGCGTTCTGCCAATCGGCGCATAAAGTAAGGATACCAGGCATTCCCGTATGGAACATACACCCGAAGCCCGTAGCCTTCCTTAATCAGTGATTCCTGCAAATCGCGACGGATTCCGAACAGCATTTGGAATTCGAAGCGTCCTTTGCCAATATTGTTTTCACCGGCAAATTTTTTCGTCGCTTCGATCATGGCTGGATCGTGCGTAGCAATGCCATGATAGATGTTCGAGGGAAGCAGCATCTTCATCAATTTGACGTAGTTCTGATCGACGTCCTCCTTTTTCGGAAAGGCGACCGACGCTGGCTCTTTGTATGCGCCTTTGCAAAGACGAATGCGTGCGCCAATCTTCAGCAGATCCTCGACATCTTTTTCCGTCCTGTAAAGATAAGCTTGCACAACTATGCCCACGTTATCGAATTCCGCGCGAAGGCGACGGAATACTTCAAGAGTCGTGCCGGTGTGCGCCGAATCTTCCATGTCGATCCGGACAAAGTTTTCGAAGCTGCGAGCAGTTTCTACAATCTTCCGAGTGTTCTGGTAACAGATCTCGGGATCGATATCGAGTCCAAGCTGAGTCAGCTTAACCGAGACATTGGAATGAAGTCGCTCGCGGTCGATTGTCTGCAGGATTCGGTTATATTCAGTGACCTCACCGTCAGCCTCTGACGCACTTTTTATCGACTCGCCAAGATGATCGAACGATGCGGTGATGCCTTTCGAGTTAAGATCACGAATCGCGCCCAATGCTTCTTCGAGAGTTTCGCCGGCCACAAAACGTTTGGTGATCTTTTGAAATGTCGATGAACGAGAGGCTACATCACGCAGACCTTCCTGACGCGATAAATAGAGCAGAGCGCTCTTGCTTAAACTCATACGGCACGGATCCTCTGGTAACTTCGATCTAGGATGAATGTTACAGCCAATTGACTGGGATAGTATATCCAAGCCCGGAATAAATTAAAGGTTACGGCGACGATCTGGCTGTCTCCGAAAAGACCTTGGTGACGAAAGAAATCAGTTTGTCGTAATAGGCTGTGCCGCCAACCTTTGCGAGGTTATCATGGCCACCGCCATGAATTTCATAAAACTCTTTCGGCTGTTTCGCTGAGTCGTACAGTTCGCGACCCAGTTTAAACGGTACAGTTTCGTCCTGATCGCCCTGTATAATCAAGACCGGGCTCCGGACCAGCGGTATTTTGCTTATCGAATCGAATCTGGAATGAAGAAACCAGTAAAATGGATACACAGGTACGTAATGGCTTGCCATCGCGCGAATTGATGTAAACGAGGCTTCGATGATCAATCCCGCAACGGGTTCTCGCGATGCCAGATCAATCGCGACCGCACCACCAAGAGAATGCCCGTACACGAAGAGTCGATTTATTGAAATATGCTTCTGATTGCCAAGATACTCGTAGGCGCTCATAGCGTCGGCATAGAGTCCTTCTTCGTCCGGATGGCCATCACTTTTACCGAATCCGCGATAGTCAAACACGAAGATGCTTATGCCACGACGTGCCATCTCCTCAAACCAATCGCGTCGGTGAGTCACGTTTCCGGCATTGCCGTGCATGTACAAAATGACAGGGCCGTTTTCTACGGCTGCGCTTATGTACAAACCGTGCAGGTGTGTTCCGTCTTTGCTGTCAAAGAATACGTCTTCGACTCGCGAGCCGGAAGGCAAGTTCCAATCAAAAAGAGACCAGTTTCCACCCGGAAACTTTTGAGGCTGGAAAACAACGTGTGGCTCGATCAGACGGCCTACCAGACCTGTGCCGAAGAAGGCGATTAAGCACAGCAGCAGAAACATCCCGATGCGTTTTTTGAAGCGTTTATTGATAATGGGATCCTTCCGAATATCGCATTTGTGTCGCGTTCTGTCAGATTTTGCTAATGGCTCGGTTTAATAAATTCGCTGATTTTCTCGTAGTATTCTACCCCGCCGATGACAACAATGTCACCGTGCGCCGCACCTTTGATCTCGTAAAAAGATTTTGGCTCGTTAGCGGCCTGGTAAAGTCTGCTTCCAAGACGGAACGGAACCGTTCCATCTTTGTCCCCGTGGACAAATAACACCGGGACCTGAACACGCCTGATCTTGCGTATCGAGTCGTATTTTGAATGCAGAAATAATCGAAACGGAAATATCGGAACGATGTGACCAGCCATATCACTAATGGATGTGAAGGATGATTCGACTATCAATCGTGACAAGTGGACACGAGTTGCGAGCTCAACCGCGATCGCGCCGCCCAGGGAATGCCCGAGGGCCGAGATTCGCTCCGGTGCAATTCGTCGATTGTTTCGCAGGTATTCATAGGCGGCAACCGCGTCATCATAAATGCCATGCTCAATAGGAATTCCTTCGCTCTGACCGTAGCCTCTGTAATCGAATGAAAAAATCGATATGCCGCGCTTGACTAATTTTTCAATCCATTGGCGGCGGCGCGTCACGTTCTCAGCGTTACCGTGAATGCAGATCAGCACGGGAGCATCGGAATCTGCCGCGCAAGCGTACCAGCCGTGCAGGCGTGTACCATCCTTGCTGGTAAAGAACACATCTTCGATTGATGATCCCGGCGGCAAGTCCCAATTCGAAAGCGACCAGTCGCCGTTCGGAAATTTGACAGGGCGATAAACGATTGCTGGTTCGATCAGGCGTGCGCCTACCCCGATACCTAGGACAGCGAACAGGAGTAAGAGAATGGCTGCAGTCAGATCTTATACCTTGCGTAAATGAGTTTAGCGGTCGCCGCCCTTAAATAGCAGTGGTCGCGGCGGACGACGGAAATGCTGGCGCGGACTTGACCGCATCGATTTGGACTGTGTGACGACGCTCGTGCTGTCCGATCGCAATAGCCCATTTATACATGTTCCACTCGCCAAATAACGGATGTGGCGCGACCAGTTTTGTCGGATCGACCGCGGACAGGTTCTCCATCGCGGCCAGCAATTTTTCGCGAGACAACGACAGTGCTTCCAGCAACTCTGATTTACTGATCCCGGATTTCGGATGGACGAGTTCTGGCGCATTCACACTGGAATCATGATGCGGAATTCTCAGATGATCCAGGCAAGGTAGAACTGATTCTTCGTCGGTGTCCGGAGTGTGGCCGAGCGATTTGCCTTCTTCGGTCTTTTTGTGAAGAAGCATCCCGACCCTGGTTTCAAGGATGTTAAGGTGGTTAAGGACTTCACCTATCGACCATTTGTCTGCTGACGGACGAAAGTCTAACTGTTCCTGTGTCAATCCGTCGACTTTTCGCAGCAGATGTTCTCGTTCTGCCGCGTTGGCGTCGGCAATCTCGCGCAGTCTCTTGTTCATTTAAACCTCCGGCCCGGATTTATTGTTACTGGAATTATATTCAATTTCGCCAAACACATGGCGGATCCTGCGCCTAGTCCGCGGCTTCGATTTCAGGCCGGTCCAAAAGATTTGAAAAAACGGATCGCCACGAGTGTTCCAGCTTGCTGACCGTCTCGTTAATAACCATCTGCCCGTTAAGCATAATCTGCAGAGTCGAACCGCCTGTCCTGCCAAGCGCCGCGCATGCCACGTTGTGCCGACCGCAAATCTCCAGCAGCTTACTGAAATTTTCAGGAGCAAGGGAAACTACAATTCGCGAAGGCGATTCGCTGAACAATTCCGTCAGCAATGACAAATCTGTTTGCCATTCAAGCTCGACGCCGATCCCCGGCCGTCCGTGGCTGGAAAAACAGCTTTCCGCGATTGTTACCGCCAGTCCGCCATCAGAACAATCGTGAGCCGAATTGATCAACCCGGAGTTGATGGCTTCCAGGCAGGCTGAATGAATAGCTTTTTCCCGCGTCAGATCGAGATGCGGCAGTTTACCTGCGATTTTGCCGCAAATGTGGCTCAGGAATTCCGAACCGCCCATATCATCTTTAGTTTCACCGATCAGTACTACCAGATCGCCGGCATTTTTGAAGCCGCTGGTTACGATATGATTTGTTCCTTCGCTCAATCCAACCATTCCGATTACCGGAGTGGGATAGATGCCTTTGCCGTCCGTCTCATTATAGAAACTGACGTTGCCACCGGTCACTGGAGTTCCAAACGCATTGCAGGCCTCAGCCAGTCCGTCAATGGTCTCGCTGAAATCCCACATTACTTCAGGTCGTTCCGGCGACGCGAAGTTCAGGCAATTTGTCACTGCCACCGGTTTAGCTCCGCTGCAAACAAGATTGCGCGCGGCTTCCGCTGCAACCAGCTTTATTCCTTCTCGCGGATTCAACTGGCAATACCGACCGTTTCCGTCCAAAGTCATTGATAGTGCTTTTCTAGTTTCCTTCAAGCGGATAACTGCGGAATCGGAACCTGGCTCAACAATCGTATTAGTGCGAACCTGATAATCGTACTGACGATAAACCCACTCTTTCGAGGCGATGTTAGGCGAGGTCAGCAGCCGTTCCAATGCGTCCGCTGGAGGAATCATACAGGATTCAATAATCGAACGAACATCAATTTCAGCAGTCGCCAAATCTCGCGGCTTTAACGGACGGTTGTAAACAGGAGCGAGATCGGTCAGGCATTCATTGGGAATCTCGGCGACAATCTCTCCATTTTGTCTGACGCGAAGAAGACCGTCGTCGGTGACAAACCCGATGACAACGGCGTCCAGCTCCCATTTCTTAAAGATGTCGATTACTTCGCGCTCGCGTCCTTTTTCCGCGACCAGCAGCATGCGTTCCTGAGATTCGCTCAGCATTATCTCGTACGAAGTCATGCCGGGCTCGCGCTGCGGCACCAGCGACAATTCTATTTCGATTCCGTTACCGGCGCGACCACCCATCTCGCATGTTGAGCAAGTCAGACCAGCGGCGCCCATATCCTGAATTCCGACGACAGCTCCGGATCGCATTGCCTCAAGGCAGGATTCCAGCAGCAGCTTTTCATAGAATGGGTCGCCGACCTGAACGGTCGGACGTTTCTCCATCGCTTCTTCGTCAAATTCAGCTGAAGCCATCGTCGCCCCGTGAATTCCATCGCGACCCGTTTTAGCGCCGACATACAGAACCGGATTGCCGATTCCTTCTGCCTTGCCAAGGAAAATCTGATCGCGCTTTACCACGCCAAGCGCAAATGCATTCACCAGGGGATTCAGCGAATAGACCGGAGCGAAAGATACTTCGCCTCCGATTGTGGGAACGCCGAACGAATTGCCATACGATCCGATTCCGCGAACTACGCCGTTCATTATAGAGCGATTCCGATGGGCATCGCTTCCGTTTTCAAGCGGTCCGAAACGCAGGGAATTCATTGCAGCCACCGGTCGCGCGCCCATAGTGAAGATGTCGCGCAATATGCCGCCCACGCCGGTTGCAGCGCCCTGGAAAGGCTCGATAAATGAAGGATGGTTGTGCGATTCGATCTTGAACGCCACGCACCAGTCGCCGCCGATGTCGACGATTCCAGCGTTTTCGCCTGGTCCCTGCACTACAGCTTCACCTTTTGTCGGAAGGCGTTTTAGATGGACGCGCGAAGACTTGTACGAGCAGTGCTCTGACCACATTACCGAGAAGATTCCGAGCTCAGTCAGGCTAGGATGCCTGCCCAGCATCTCGCATATTCGATCGTATTCTTGTGGAGTAAGTCCGTGTTGGGAAATAACTTCCTGAGTTATTTGATTATCCGTCATAATCGGTGGTCGGTAGCCGGTGGTGGGTGATCGGTACTATTAATCCCGAGCACTGACCACCGACCACCTTCTTTTCATGCCTTTACAAGTTCGGAGATTGTTGCCGCCAGCGATTTAAAAACCACTCGACCGTCGGCGCTGCCAAGAAGTTCCTCGGAAGCTCTTTCCGGATGCGGCATAAGTCCAAGAACGTTTCGCTCGCGGTTGCAGATTCCCGCGATGTTGGCTCTGGAGCCATTCGGATTCGATTCGCGGGTTATGTCGCCGACTTCGTTGCAGTATCTGAAGATTATCTGGTCTTCGGCTTCCAGCATATCCAGCGTCGCATCGTCGCAAAAATAGTTGCCTTCAGCGTGCGCGATAGGAACGTTAAGAACGTGACCCTGCGAGCAAAGGGAAGTGAACGGCGTGTTTGTGCTTTCGACTCGAATGTTAACGTAATCGCAGATGAACTTTAGCTCTTCGTTTCTCAACAGCATCCCAGGCAGCAGTCCGGATTCGCAAAGAACCTGAAACCCATTGCAGATGCCCAGGACAAATCCACCGCGCGAGGCAAACTCTTTAACAGATTGCATAACCGGGGAAAAGCTGGCGATCGCTCCGCAGCGAAGATAATCACCGTAGGAAAATCCTCCTGGAAGTATGATGGCATCACAATCGCCAAGTCCGGTGTTGCCGTGCCAGATAAAGTCTACCGGCTGTCCTATTACTTTACTGATAACGTGATAAGCATCGTGATCGCAATTTGATCCGGGAAAGACTACAACGCCGAATTTCATTAGCAACCTGCCTCTGTAGAGAATTTGCCGTCCAGAAAAACAGATAAGTGTGCCCGCATGCTCAGTGTTTTGCAAGTCAATAATGGGCTTCTGCCAATAATGCCTTTCGGTCGCCCGAGTAGTCATCAGCAGGTGAGGATTGATTAATTCGATCGGTTCGCGTTAGGATATGATTATCGTCTTCTTCTGCAGGTTTTCTAACGCGGTCGCGATTGAGAAAAGGGAGCTATGACATCTCCGCCGAATGTAATTTGCGCTCAATGCGGTTCGGTGAATCCGGCTACAAATCGATTCTGTCGGACTTGCAGGACGGTGATTGAGACAGCCCCCGTTCAACAACCTGTCTATGCAGTGCCGGTATATGCGCCAGTCCAGCCGCGCCCGGGGTTTGATTGTCCGTTTTGTCATACAAACATCCCTCCATTCAGGCAAAGCAAGATCTCATCCGCAGGCTGGGCAATACTAATCATTATGATTTTTGTTTGTTTTCCCCTGTTTTGGATCGGATTTCTGATAACGGAAGAGCAGAGCATTTGTTCGCAATGCGGGATCAAATTGGGTTAACGTCCATCAGGACAACCGGATTTTCTCTAAACAATCTTTGCCATAACACGTACAATTATGTTAGCTGCTAACCAGATTGGATTTCTGTTCAATGCGTGAGTTCGTTGTTGCGTTCAAATTGATGGTCGTTCTGTGTGCGGTGTCGGCGTTGGTGTGGCCTATTGGAGCCTCCATGCATTCGGCTAATAAGACCGCCGATGACACCTGGAGTTTTACTCTCTCCGATGCAGAGGGAAAAAGCCATTCGCAGATCGAATGGAAAGATTCAAAGGCCGTAGTACTGCTTTTTATCGGCGCTGATTGCCCGATCTCAAACGCATATGCGCCAGAGATAAACCGCGTTGTGACTGCCTATTCAGGGAAACAAGTACGGTTTTACCTGATTCATTCCGATCCTGATATCACTGGCGAACAGGCGCGCAAACACGCGGCAGACTACGGCTATCGCTTTACAGTACTGCTGGATCCAAAGCAGGTCCTGGCAAAAAAATACGGCGTCTCGATTACGCCGACATCGGTTCTTCTTAACCCTGAAGGCGAAATGCTTTACAGAGGTCGCATCGACAACCGATACATAGATCTGGGTCAGCAACGTGAAACAGTAACTGAACATGATTTACGAGACGCGATAGGCGCGATTCTGGCCGGAAAGCCTGTCGCTGAGCGCGTAACAAAGCCGGTGGGTTGTTTTCTGCCGCCGGCTGCCCACTAACAAACTTTATTTCGGATGATTAGAGATGACTAGAACAAAACTGATTCTCCTCTCAATACTTGCGATTGGCGGCCTCGTTTTGCTTGTCACGCCCGGTCACGTTTCAAGGGCGGCATCGCTCTCCAATGAAAATAATACCGGCGACAACACCGTCACCTATAACAAGGACATCGCGCCGATTCTTTATAAGAATTGCACATCCTGTCATCGAGCAGGTGAGGTGGCTCCGTTTACGCTGCTCGACTATAAAGATGCGGCTAAGCATGCACAACAACTCGCACTGGTGACACAGTCGCGTTATATGCCGCCGTGGAAACCCGAACCAGGTTATGGCGATTTCCAGGACGTTCGTCATCTCAGCGATGCAGAGATCGCTCTTATTAAACGCTGGGCAGACAACGGAGCGCCCGAAGGCAAACCTTCCGACCGCCCACAGCCACCGGTGTTCACGGATGGCTGGCAAATGGGTACGCCGGATCAAATCCTCAAAATGCCGGAAGCATACAAGCTTTATGCGGAAGGCCGCGATGTTTATCAGTGTTTTGTGTTACCGCTTAACAATGACGACGACAAATACGTCGCGGCGATTGAATTTCGCCCAGGCAATCGGAAGGCTGTACACCACGCTCTGGTATTTCTGGATAACACAGGAACGGCCAGAAAGCTTGATGCCCAGGACCCCGACGTCGGTTATCGCAGTTTTGGCGGCGTAGGATTTCGCCCATCCGGAGGATTAGGTGGATGGGCGCCAGGAGCCTCGCCCTATCGTTTACCGGATGGTATTGGGCGTCCGGTGAAAAAGAATTCCGATGTGGTTCTCCAGATCCATTACCATCCGACTGGAAAGGCCGAGATGGACCAGTCAACTATCGGGATTTATTATTTAAAGACCCCTCCAAAACAGATAATCTACTCGCTGCCGCTGGCGCAGCCTAGATTGGATATCCAGCCCGGCGATCATAACTATAAAGTCACTGCAGCATTCACTGCCCCGACTGATGTCGAAGTCGTCGGCTTAGCGCCGCATATGCACCTTCTGGGGCGCGAAATGAAAGTTACAGCTGTTTTGCCCGATGGCTCAACCAAACCATTAATATGGATCAAGGACTGGGATTTTAACTGGCAGGGGCAATATCTGTATCAACAGCCTCTGTTCTTTCCGAAGGGGACCAAATTTCAGCTGGATGCCGTCTATGACAATTCAACCGATAACCCTCGGAACCCCAGCAGTCCGCCTAAACGGGTGACCTGGGGCGAACAGACAACAGACGAAATGGCTCTCTGCTTTATATCGATAGTGGTAAAAGATGAAGCTGAGATGGCCAGCATGCGCCGCGCATTTATTCAGCAGATGGCAGGCGGCGGTCGGCCATAAGCAAGATTCTGAGTACAAGCTTTAGCTTAGCTGTTCAAAAAGCAGTGGCCCGAAAGGCTGTACGCTGAGCTGGTTTATCTGGCCGAATAGCTTTGGTATTTCGGATCGGAATCCAATTGCTGTTTTGACAGAAAAGCCCAAATCCCCGGATTTATTTTGGATGCAATCCCATAATAATTGTGGTCGTGCCCTTTAATAACTGTAAGGTCGACCGAGAAGCCCGCTTTTTTCAATGCTTCGGTTGTGGCGTTTACATCATGTAAAGGAAAGAATTGATCTTTGTCTCCTACCGTTATGGAAATAGGCAATTTGCGTTTGGCCTCCTCCATGAATCCAAATTCGGATTGGTCACGCCATGCGCCGGCGTGAATGGCTACGGCCGCAAAGTATTCCGACTCTAACATGCCCATATAAAGAGCGAATACTGCTCCCGCCGAATGACCGAAGAGGTAGACTTTACGGGGATTGACGGAGTATTTAGTTTTTACCGCTTCGACAACATCATGGATAAAATCTGGCCCATCGACGCCTGTCGACCATCCTTGAGAATTATTCGCATCCGGGGCGACCAGAATAAAGCCTTCTTTGCTGGCGACTTCTCTCCATTGTTGAATCAAAGATGTTCCGTCTCTCCCCGATCCGTGCAATGCAATCATCAATGGGGCAGAGGGTTTAAGATTGTCCGGAACGAACAGATAATAAATTCGGCTCTTCCCGCCAGAGTTGATTGTTTCCCGGCTGGCCTTATCAGCCGATACGGGCAGAGCAAACAAAAGCGACGTCAGAACAACGACGATAAAAACGATGCGTTTCATTGGCTTTCCTTATCTATGCAGACGTGAAATAAATTTAGACTAGAAATTTTCGCCGATCCAGGAGCTTAAAGACGACCAGGACACAACCAAAATAAAAATCTGAAGGGCAATAAATCCCAGCCAGCGATTCAGGTATCGTTTCATCTCTTTGCGTGCTTGATCCAGTTCCGCGTCCTGAATGTTGACGTCACTGTAACGCCAACACCAGTAACCGACCGCAAAAGCACAGAATATCGACAGGCACAAACCTTCAACAACGTAGACTCTTGAGCTCATCACGTATGCGGCGATATCGATCAGGACAGGGAGCAACATAGTAAAAGTGCTTGCAGCGCGGATGGAATTGGCCCAACTGCAGGCCGCTGCAATGTACGTCGACATGATTGCGCTTCTTATTGCGTAATCGGGATCAACCGGCTGACCGCAGTAGATGCATTGTTCCCGGCCGAAAAGGAGCGTCTCGCCGCAGGAAATACACTTCATTACCGGTGTTACATCTGGCTTGGAAAAGAGTGATTTACGCATGTCGTTGAGGCACCTATGCGTTTCGATTGGCACAAGGATGAATGATATATAGCGTGCTTCGGGCCGTTCCGCAAGCGGAAGGAGTGACAATAATTTGAAATCGGCGGCCAGCGCGAGCTATCACGCCGGCCGCTATTGGAGGTCAATTAATGGCAAGTTCCTGAATTGGCGAGAGCCTGAACCTCGGCGTTTGTCAACGCGCGATTGAACAGGTGAATTTCATCCATTACCCCAACCAGCTTGCCATCAAACCCCGGCTGTCCTGACGTGCCAAAGAACAATGGCTGCGTGCCATAATCGATCGGGAATCCGGCGTTTGCCTGACCTTCCAGCACTCCGTTGATGTACAGCTTCACCGTTGTGCCGTCATAACTGCCGGTAATGTGATAAAACTGGCCAGCGACAATATTGGTGACTGAACCGGCAAAGACCTGCGTGCCGCCGCCTGATGTTATGTAGAACCGAATCTGGTCCTGGCTGCCAATTCTTAGCTTCAGAAGGTTATAACCTTCGAACTGGCTGGATCGCGAGTTCTGTTTAAACACAATATATTGCAGTCCCGGCACACTTGCCCCGGGGCTGTCCAGCGAATCGAATCTAACCCAGGCATCAACTGTAATCTTGGAGGGCTTCAGATCTGGCGAATCAGGTACCTGCACGAAGTTTGTACCGTTGAACTGGAACCCCTGGCCGACCACGGCCGGAGCGAACCCTGGATTATTTACCCGCGCGCCGTTGTTTCTGTCGAAGAAGTCGGTCGCGTCACCTTCACCTCGCCACCAGCCGACCAGACCATTCAATGGTATTGATGTGCAAGGTGGAAGTACGGTAACAGTGACGGTCGAACTGTCTCTAACCTGCCCGTCAGTTGTAGCGAGCTGCAAAACGTAACCACCCGGATTGGTAAACGATGCCGTCGTTGCAGGCGTTGACGCATCGCCAAACGTGACGGGACCCGGCCCGCTGACGACGCTCCAATTAGAGCTTAACACGGCGGTAGAGTCGCTGGGATCAGTCGCGCTTCCGTTCAGAGTAACAGTCGTGGTGGGCTGGCTAATGGTTTGATCCGGCCCAGCGCTGACTGACAACGGATTGCAAATACCGAAATTCATCGCGTTGAAGATCGACTGAATCTCGGAATCCCCCAGAGCGCGATTGAACAGGTGAACTTCATCCAGAACGCCGGCCAACTTGCCGTCGAATGGCTGATTTGTTGTTCCCAGGAACACCGGTGTTGTTCCGTAATCAAGTGGGAATCCGGCGAACGACTGCGATTCCAGCACGCCGTTGACATACAATTTCGCGTTAACGCCATCGTATGATCCCGCGACGTGATAGAACTGTCCCTGAGTTACTACGGTTGCCGAAGTCACGATCACCTGATTGCCCGCAGCCGAGCTCACGTAAAACTGGAATCTGTCCTGACCATTCACGCGGTTCTTAACCAGAGCGTAACCTTCAAAGAATGACTGTCGCGTATTTTGTTTGAAGATCAGATACTGCAATCCCGGCAGGCTCGCTCCCGGCGTATCCATCGAATCGAACCTGACCCACCCGTCTACCGTGAGGTTTGCGGGTTTCAACGTCGGGTTATCGGGGATCTGCACGAAGTTCGTGCCATTAAAGGTGAAGCCACGGCCGTCTATTGCCGGACTGAACGTCACTCCATTAACGGTGGTGCCGTCGTCTGCGTTCAGAGATGAATCGCCCGCATTGCCTTCTCCAGTCCACCATGCGGCCAGACCCGATGGAATTGCAACGCACGGTGAATCAATTCTGATTTTGACATCGCTCGAAGATGAGAGTTGTCCGTCGCTCGCGGTCAGGCGAAGCACATAGACTCCCGCAGCGCTGAACGACGCGGTTGTCACAGTGTTGCTTGCATCCCCAAACGTGACGGTGCCGGGACCGCTGACCTCAGTCCATGTTGAAGTGAGTGTTGAGCCAATCGGAAATCCATCGTCAGTGACGGTTCCGTTAAGATTCGCGGTTGTTCCCGGGAACGGAATCTCCTGATTCGTTCCAGCGTTTACCACCGGCGCCTGATTTACCGGAAATACGGTAATCGTAACGTCAGAAGTTCCTGTGAGCTGTCCATCGCTTGCAGACAGACGCAGGACGTAAGTGCCTGCCGCACTGAAAGAGGCTGTTGTCGAAGCCGCATTTGGCGAAGTGAAAGTAGCAGTGCCGGGTCCGCTGACCTGGCTCCATGAAATCGATAACGTGCTTGCCAGTGGCAATCCATCGTCGGTTACGCTTCCGCTCAATGCCGCGGTAGCAGGCAACTCTATTGTCTGGGCCGGTCCGGCGTTCACTACCGGCACCTGATTAACCGGTAACACTGTGATTGTGACATCAGAACTGGCGGAAAGCTGCCCGTCACTCCCAGCCAATCTTAATACATAGGTTCCAGCGGCACTGAAGGCCGCGCTGGTCGATGTAGCGTTGGGAGGTGTAAACGTCACGGTGCCCGGGCCGCTTACTTTACTCCACAAGACAGTGACTGTGCTGCCTACCGGGAATCCGTCGTCGCTTACGCTACCGTTCAACAGAGCATTGGCTGGCAGCTCGATAGTTTGCGGCGCTCCGGCATTAACGATCGGAGCCTGATTCACCGGCAGAACCGTGATTGTGACGTTTGATGATCCTGAAAGCTGACCGTCGCTTCCGGTCAGTTTCAACACATATGTGCCGGCCGCGCTGAAAGACGCAGTGGTCGAAGCCGTGTTAGCAGGATTGAAAGTGACTGCTCCCGGTCCACTGACTTTGCTCCAGGCAACTGTCAGAGTGCTGCCCAGCGGGAATCCATCATCGGTAACGCTGCCTTTTAAGAGAGCATTGGCCGGTAATTCTATTGTCTGCGCGGGTCCTGCGTTTACGATCGGAGTCTGATTAACTGGTAAAACCGTAACCGTGACATCAGAGCTGCTGGTAAGCTGACCGTCGTTTGCCGACAATCGCAATACATATGTGCCAGCAACGCTAAATGACGCGTTTGTAGAAGGCGAATTTGGAGCGCTGAATATCACGGAACCCGGTCCGCTGACCTCGCTCCATGACTCCGTCAACGTTCCACCTGCTGGCAATCCATCGTCGGTGACGCTGCCGTTAAGAGTGACGCTCGCGGGCAGTTCTATGGTTTGCGACGGTCCAGCACTTACAACCGGAGCCTGATTCTGCGGAGGCGGCGGTGGCGATGAACCGACCGGCTTCTTGATCTTGCCGCCGTCGACGTTCAAATTGTTTGATACAACAGTGCCGAACAATTTTCCGCCGACTTTTACCTGACCATTCGGCGCTTGCACGTTTGCGAATACTTCTGAATTCTCGCCGATGTGGAGACCGTGATTCGCAATGTTTATCGAGAGCCACGAGCTGTTTGTCGACGAGCCGACGTCATCGCAGTCCCCGATATGTACTCGGCCGGCTACGTTTAGAATTATGGGTCCGACGACTTTGAGTTTGCTTTCGTATCCGAGAGTCAGCGATTGAAGATTGTAGACGGATGCCTGACTGCTTCCTGCCACACCAAAGGTAAAACCGGAGTAATCATTCGCAAGAAATTCACCATACGTCCCAGGGGGAACTTCTATTTGACCCGTTCCGTAGTTCGTCGTCAGATTGCGCAGCGTCGAGAAGTCGCCTGCGCTCTGACCGTGATGACGAATAGTTACGTCTCTTGTTCCGGCCGGAGATGGCGGAGGCGCGACGGGGTTTATAGCAACGGGATCAGTGCGCCGCACGACGTGGCGAAGCCTTACGCCTGTACTGATGGAGATTGAATAGTTAGACGGCAGTACGCTTCCGTCGCCGTCGACAGTGCCCTGATAACGAGGAGAACCAAATTTCTTTACGGTCGGAGTTCCTGGTACCAGCAGATCCTCAGTTATCTCTGCGCCAGCATCCAGATCGACGTGCTCAGCCGAAACCAGTTGAATCGACCCATCGACCAGTCCTGATATGTCCGGGGCATGACGCAGGGTGACAAGCAACGTCTCGTCAGGCGAAGCAGGCTGAACCGGCTCATTTCCTGTCGAATGGCGAGCGGCCGGCCGGCCGGCTTTCGGCGTCGTAAATGACGTAGCTGCCAGCGATGGCAATAGCATCGCTGAAATCAACGCATAAACAAAAGCCGATCGGATGGCGAACGAAATGCGCCTGGAAGAGACAATATTACTGTGACGAAGCGACGCAGATAGATTCATGGGATACGCTCCTGTGCCAGTCAATGTAAAATCAACGCTTTTGATTCGACCGATCTGTTGAGTCGGCGAAACAGGAGGGCGAAGGTGGTGCGTGATTTACGCGTTACAAATCAACAAGCCTTTAAGGGGTCTAATAGAAAACCATGATCCTCTTTGTCTTTGACTACCCTTTTTGCGTTTCTGTCGGGGACACTGGTCCGGTTTGGCGGGCTGCTCTGGCACCGGGCCGGCAATTCCTACGTTAAACGCTCTAATCTTTCCTCTTTTATTCGGAACTATTGTTTTATTACGAACTTTTGCGCTTCACGAGATCTTTCTCGCGGCCGGAACATTATCGGACAATTGCTCTTTAAAGATTAGGCCGCGGCGGGAGGACATAAAAATGTTTAAGAAAGCCGGGCCCGAAACTCATTGGGAGTGTAAAACAATTTTCAACAAAAATCAACAATTGTAAGGTGAGGGGATGCGGAATCTGAAGCCGGCGACCAGACTTGAACTGGTGACCTACTGATTACGAATCAGTCGCTCTACCAACTGAGCTACGCCGGCGCTTCGAATGCGGCAGATCATAATACCCGCTAAAGCGCAGGCAGACAAGAGCGAATGGCGATTGGCCTGTGTATAACTTGAAGCGTTACCTGCTCTTTTTAAACACATCTATTGCCAGCGGAATTGTGCTCAAAGCGCCGATGCCGATCAACGCCCATCCAGCCTTCTTGCGGGCGCATTTGTCTATTTTATTCGCCAGCATAAATCCGATTCCGGTACCCAGGGCAACGCGAGTTCCCGCAATAAGAATTAATTCAGGCACTGACAGGGTTGCAGTTTTCATAAATGTCTCCTTCGAGGTTCCATCCGCAAATTCTGTGTGAGTTCGTACTCGCGCAGTCAGGTGGAATCTTAAAACCTTCCGTTTGAAGGGGTACTGCGAAGTTGCCTACAGGTGTTCTGCGGTTTGGTTAACGTTCCTATTGACGTTTAGTTTTCAGACACAGCAGACCAATATCTGTATTGAATTCCGGTGATTTTGTCAGTTGAGATGTGACGTGCTTAAGCGATTTGGCTGGCATATCTATTGCACCGACACCTTTGCGGCAATGTGTCCACATGCCGATTCACGGACAGGAGGTTTGGATGAGTAATAATCCAAGAAGGAACACACGTTCTTCAGGTCAGGGAACTACGGGAACTGATGGCGTGAAGAATAGATCGCAGATAGCGACTTCTGACCAACCCGCGGATCAGAGTCTATCTATGGAATCCACGAGCGAATCTTCAAACGCACCAAACAAGAGCGAAGATCAATGGACCGCGCCAGGTGGATATGGATCACGCAATATGGGACCGTCGACCTCAGGATCGACGTATGGGCGAGAATCCTGGAACGAGTTCTCTCGACGAGGTCCGCAGCCACCGGAACGTAAACAGGCGCAGGCGTTTGATAGAAATCCCGACGAGCGCATGAATTTCTACGATCAGAATCGCCCGACCCACGAATGGGAGCGGAACGAGGAAACCGATTTTCCAAGAGAAGGAATGGGCAGACCGCGTGGGGATTATGGACGGGGGCGAGGTTTAAATTCCCCCGATGCTGACAGAAGAGAGTTCAGCAGTGAACAATGGCACAATTCAACCAATCCCGGATACGGGCGCGACACTGGTTACGACGTAAATCGACGGGGCGGGTGGCAGCGACGCTCTGAGGATGAAAGTGCCGGTCGCCAGGACTACGGACGATCAAGCGGAAGGTTTGGGGCAGAACGCGGAAACCGGGAATTTGGACAGTCTCGCGGATACGAGGATCAACAGCGTGGCGGTCGTTATTCGGCTGAACAGGGATCGGGCAGAGGTGAGCGCAGTGAACGCATGCCTGGAGGAACGCAGCCATCAATGCCACGGCGGGATGATGATTACGACCGAGGGAATCGCGAAACGACCGGGCAACACCGCTATGGCGGTCGACCTGAGCGCGATCGGGATCAGAGACGATTCGATCGGCAGGAAAACGATTGGAGTCATCACGAAGAACGCGGTCGCGATTATGATCGCTGGGAAAGTGAACACGGTTCGGAAGGTGGTCGCGGGATGACCCGAGGCGGTCAGTGGCGAGGTCGTCAGGATCGCGGCTGGGCGCGCGACAGGATTGATGACAGCTATAACCCCGGCGATTATGGTCGACAGAGAAACCGGGAAGACAACCGTGATGAACGTGACCATCAGTCATCCGAACGCGATCGCCAGAGATTTCGTCCGACGCATTAATTGGGATTGATTGGGATTGATGAGCGATTGGTTAGAACTCGGCGTTGGAACAACGACGCCGCAACCACGGGTACCGCGGATGAGCGCGAATAACTAATTCGCCTTAGCCGGAAGTACAATCACAGGTAATAGCGCGTAATTTTGGCTAACGCTTGTTATGTCCATTACGCGCTCGTTCGCGGAAGGAGAGCACGCAATTTTCCGAATTTTTTGCAGAGCTTTTTGCAGAGGAGGTTATGAATGAGAGACCGCGATTCAAGAGATTTCGAAAACTTTGAAAACAATGATGTTGAATGGCGAAACAGAAACCGATACGACCGCGATGATCGATTCACCGGGCAAAGGAATATTTACGGGCGTGAAACCGACTATGGCAGGGAATCGAATCTTTGGGGATCAGCAGACAGGGACTACGACCCGCAGCGATACAACGATTACGGCGTAAACCGGAACTTCGGCAACCTGGGCTCAACCGGAGACACAGATTACGACCGCGACCGTTATGGATATCGAAACCGACAATATGGTACGACGGGTCGGACGCAATACTCGCATCTCCGCGCCCGCGATATTATGACCACCGACGTTCGGACCACAACTCCTGATGCCAGCATTTTCGAAGTCGCCAAAATGATGCGCGATGAAGACGTCGGCGCCATTCCGGTAATCGAGAACGGCAAACTGAAAGGCATCGTTACTGACCGGGATATCGTCATTCGCGCCATTGCCGATAAGAACCAGAACCTTGGCGGATTCGCAGTTAAAGACGTAATGAGCGATGATGTATACAGCGTCAGGCCGAACGATCGAGTCGTCGACGCGATACGCAAGATGGGTGACAAGCAGGTCCGTCGAATTCTGGTCACCGATAACAACGACAGGCTGCGCGGGATAATCTCGATGGCAGATGTTGCGCTTGAATCCGATCACGACAGGGAACTGGCCGAAGCTTTAGAAGATGTTTCTGAGCACAAATCCTGGTTCAAACGATTGTTCTCCTGGTAAGTTATCGAATCGGAACTAAAGGGCAGGATCTGTTCCTGCCCCGCTTTCCCGCGGGCTTTAAAAATAATAACTCACATAACCGCCATCTTACGTTATAGTTTGTCGCACTTTTGGTCTGCTGTTGTTCCATTAATTTTTATTGGCTCAAAATTATCTAACCAAAAAGTGCAACCTTACCAAACCTAAACCGTCTAAGGTCTGCAAGACTACAAACCTGAACTGCGCCTGGGCAGGGACCGTTTTGTAGCACTCTGAAAGGCCTTTAATGAAAGAAGAATTCTTTCCCAAGCTATTCATTTGCGTTTTTCTGTCCATAATCGCAGTCAGTGTGTTTGCTCAGGATGGACTGAAAGAACACCAGATCGGTGGTTCCATTATCTCCGGACGTATCACTGTTGATGGCAATCCCGTTGTGGACGCTCCAGTATTCCTGGTGAAGTCGAACAACGCAATGGCTTACCAATCCTCTGATATTGCAGCGACAGCCAGGACAGATGCAGACGGGCACTTCAAATTTACGGGACTGGTCGCAGGAAAATACGGGGTTGTTTGTTATCAGCCGGGGATGGTGGAAACACCGCCAGGCCGGTTGGGGCAGATCGACAAGATTGTGTCCGTCTTAGATGGACAGCTTTTTGATGTCGGCGACATAAACCTTCGACGAGGCGGAGTGATTACTGGTCGCGTGACGGATCGGGGCGGAGCTCCCATTGTAGAAGTGCCTGTGAGGATTTATACCTTCGCCACGGACGGTGGCTATTTCGTACCGTTTTCATGCGTAACCTGTGGGAGTAATCTGACGGATGACCGAGGTGTCTATCGACAATATGGTCTGCCCGCCGGTCAATACCTTGTCGCTGTCGGTCAAGAGTTTATATATGGAAACATAGGGCCGAACAGCGATCTCAAACTAACCTATCACCCCGGGACGACTGACAAATCTAAAGCGACAATCGTAACTGTCGGTCTAGGCGACGAGATCTCTGACGTAAATATTGTTGTTGGGGGTTATAAAAAAAGCTTTTCTGTGTCCGGAAAAGTTGTTGATTCTGTCACCGGAGCTCCTGTACCGAATGTAACCGTTATCTGTGGGTCTGCGGTGCCGGGAAAGACTCTTGTCTTTCCTGCCGAAGGTGTCGATGTTTACACGAACCAAACTAGCGAGTTCCGCATCGATGTTCACACGAACCAAACCGGCGAATTCCACATCGATGGAGTTTCTTCCGGTGAATACGCTCTCCAATTAGGGTTTTTCGGTGCCGAGAACGTATATACAGACCCAATCCCGTTTCAGGTAATTGACGGCGACGTGACCGGCCTCGAAATTAGAGCAATAACGGCCTTAGCCGTCAAAGGTACTGTACAACTCGAAGGGAGGGAGGATGCCTCTTCTGGGACTGGTTTGGCAGGGCTAGCGGTAGCTTGCACTGACACTTCTTCCTCGATCAGTCGCATGGCTATTGTTGCGCCGGATGGCAGTTTCACAATTCCCGGTTTGAGGGCAGGCACGGTCGCGATGTCAATTAGCTCAATGAATAATCCAGGCTTCACACTTGTTAGAATCGAAGGCAATCTTCCGATAAACGGAAACGCACTGGAGCTTACCACGCAGGAATCTGCAACCGGTATAAAGCTGATTCTTGGATATAGTCCAAACCGAATTCATGGTCGGGTCGAGATCCTGGGTGGCGTTCAGCCCAGGAGCATAAGCGTAGAAGTAGCCCCTGTTCAAAACGATGGGTTGACCGCTCTGAGATTCGCTGACGTTGATTCGACCGGC
>DASRDY010000334.1:0-25753 GCA_035652355.1 Blastocatellia bacterium | reverse complement strand
CGACCCTTGTCCTGGCCACCAGCACACCGGTCGACCACGGGTCCTGCGCTTCAGGAAAGTAGAATTCAGGCGTGACAGGCATTTCCATGTCACGTTTTACGTCCGCAATAACGCCGACCACCGTCCTCCACGGATTTTCATTCAGCGGACCGTTAAGCCTGATGCGTCTCCCGATTGGATCCTGATTCGGCCAATAAGTTTTCGCCAGCGTGTTATTAACGATTGTTACCAGTTGAGTATCTGCTCTGTCCTGATCGGTAAAGGATCTTCCTTTAATCAACCGGATGCCCAGTGCCTGGAAATAATCAGGTGTGCACACACGATAACCGGTATCGAATTCCTGGCCGGGCGGCGGATCGGGTATGCCTTCAATCAGAATATTTGTGGAAGAATTAGTTCCGGCCAAAGGCAAATGGTTCACCACTCCGGCGCTTTCCACGCCGGGCAAAGATTCGACTTTTCGGATCAGTTCGTTGAAAAAGGCGGCGCGCATCGGCGCTTCACCGTATTTTGCAGTTGGCAGAACCAGATTCATCGTCAGAACGTTGTCCGGCTTCAGGCCAGGATCAGTTTTCATAATCGAGATGAAGCCTTTCAGCATCAACCCTGCTCCGACTAGTAATACCAGTGACAAAGCCATTTCAGAAACCACCAGCAAACCGCGCAATAAATGCCGGCCGCTTGTAAGTTTTCCGCCACTCTCTTTCAGTGCTTCATTCAGATCGGGGCGCGACATCTGAAGCGCAGGCGCAAGCCCAAACAGCGCGCCAGCAACGATTGAAACGCCGAGAGTAAACCCGAGAACAGGAAGATCGAGCGTGAAGCCCTGCCAATTTGAAATAAATGGGATCACATCGGAGGGCATCGAAGTCTTCATCAAGTTAATCGTCCAGTAAGCGACCAGAACTCCGACTGCTCCGCCGATCAAAGCGAGCATTATGCTTTCAACCAGCAGCTGACGGATGATTCGCCAGCGGCTTGCGCCAAGCGCCGCGCGGATCGCGATCTCTTTTACTCTGCCTGTCGCGCGAGCCAGCATCAAGTTGGCCACATTCGCGCAGCCGATCAGCAAAACGAACGCGACTGCAAACATCATTATTAGGATTCCGGGTCTGGCGATTCGGACTGTGTCATCCAACAGCGTGACTATTCTGGCGCTGCGACCGGTGTTAGTTTCCGGGTATTCTTTTTGAAGCCGGGCACTCAAATTATCCAGGTCGGCTTGCGCTCTTGCCATGGATACTCCGTGCTTAAGGCGCGCTACACAAAGATAACTATGATTGGCTCTATTGGCGGCCTGCTCCGGAGTAAACGCGATTGGGGCCAGGACCTGAGCACCCTGCGGAAAGTTATATTCTCGCGGCATCACGCCGACTATGGTTCGCTCGACGCTGTTCACCGCAATGGTCTTACCGATGATGTTTGGATCGCTGGCGAATCTCCTCTGCCATAGACCGTATGTCAATATCACGACGCGGTCATTGCCGGGCTGGTCTTCTTCGGGAACAAACCCGCGACCAAGCATCGGCTTCGTTTCCAGAACATCGAGCAAATTCGAAGTAACCAGGAAACCCTGGACTCTTTCTGGTGTACCGTGGTCGGTAAGATTCACTCCCCACCATCGGTAAAGACCAACGTTTTCGAACGAGGTGCTCTGGTTGCGCCAGTCCATGTAATTCGCGGGAGAAGCCTCGTTTCTATCCACCCCTTGGCTGGGGACGCGTTCGAAGATCGCGACGATGCGGTCCACATCAGAAAACGGCAATGGATTCAGCAACAAGGCGTTGACAGAGCTGAATACGCCCGCGTTCACTCCTATACCGAGCGCCAGAGCAAGCACGGCCGTCGCAGTAAAACCGGGCTTTTTCAGCAACATTTGAATACCGTAACGGATGTCTTGCCAAAGGGAGTTCATACGTTCTCCTTCTAATTGCCGGATCTGGTTGTGGGATGTGTAATGGATAACGAACCCGCAAGGCGAAGAGTTCCGTTAGATATGATAATTAACCGTCCGCCGGTACTTTGGCGGACGGTTTCACGATTCACTCGTACCGCAGCGCGACCATCGGATCTACCCTGGTTGCTTTGCGTGCCGGGACAAGGCACGCCACAACCGTCACGAACGAAAGGATGAAAGTAACTCCCACAAATGTCGCCAGGTCGGTCGCGCTTACTCCGTAAAGCACCGCGCCCAAAAATGGACCCACAAGAACTGCTCCGACAAGACTGATGATAAGACCCGACACCAGCCCAATGCTTGCCAGCAGGAATCCCTGTTTGATAACCATCAACAAGATCTTTCCTCGCCCAGCTCCCAGCGCCATGCGTATTCCGACTTCGCGGCGTCTTTGCGATACCGAATAAGCCATGACGCCGTAAATACCGATTGCCGCTAGAGTCAGTGCCAGTACGCCAAAACTGCCTACTATCCAGGCTCCTATGCGCATCGGGAACAAAGTGAGCCCCATGTGTTCGGTCAAGGTCTTGACGTCAAATACCGGAAGGTTCGGATCAAGCTGCTGAACTTCGTGACGAATAGCCCCAATCATTGCCTGAGGTTCTGCATTGGTTCTGACGATCAGCGATCCAGTGGAATCGTAACGCTGTTCCAGTGGCGCATATACGAATAGCTGCGGCGCTTCGCCAAGACTCCAATATTTTCCGTCTTTCGCAATTCCGACAACCTCGATTAAACGACCGGTGGGGGAGCCAAGCCTCAGTCGTTTACCGAGGGCGCTCTGTCCAGGCCAAAACCGGCGGGCAAATGTTTCATTAACGATAGCAACCGGTGGGCTCCCTTCCTTATCCTGAGCGGTGAAGTCACGGCCGGCCACAATGGGAATCTCCATCGTCTCGAAATATTTCAAAGCGACGTTAGCGCGATCCGCTTCAGGCGTATCTGCGCCGCGCGTTACCGGCTGACCTTCGATGAAAACCCAGTTCGAATTGTTGTTGAGACCCAGAGGCAGGAGATTGGAAATCGTAGCAGATTTTACGCCGGGAAGAACCTGGACGCGTTCTAACAACTGATGATAAAACTGCTTTCCCTTTTCATCACTGTAGCCCTGCAGTCCCAGATCGACCGACATAGTCAACGCGTGTTCCGGATTGAATCCGGGGCCGATCATCTGGACGTGTTGAAGGCTTCGCACAATTAATCCGGAGATAATCAGCAGAACCAGCGACAAACTGATCTGTGCTACAACCAGGATGCTCCTCCCGATCGAGCGCCGATATCCGCTGGCCGAACTATCGTCCTTTAGGGCAGAGACCAGATTGGTCTTTGTCGCCTGCAGTGCCGGCGCCAGACCGAATACGACTCCGGTGACGAACGATAACACCAACGCAAAGATCACAACACGCCAATCAAGTTTAATATCGATTGTAAGCGGAAACTCAATTGGCAACCTTGTAGCAGAAATCAGTCTGGTTAAAAACAATGCTAGGAATATTCCGCAGATCCCTCCGATTACGGAAAGAAGAACGCTTTCTGTGAGCAATTGACGAATCAGCCGAGTACGATTAGCGCCCAATGATAAACGGATTGCGATCTCTCTTCTTCTTCCCGTGGCCCTGGCAAGTAGCAAACTCGCCAGATTAACTGCGGCAATCAGCAGAACCAGAACAACAGTTCCCATCAAAACCCACGCAAAAGCAACTACGCCATTGCGCATCTGTGGTACAACCAGTCCTGGAGGTGACAACTCAATACCCGCACCCGAATCTGTATCCGGGTACTCTTTTCCCACCTGATCCATCAATATGTTCAACGAGCTCTGGGCCTGATTAGGGGTCACGCCTGGCTTAAGTCGTCCGCCGATGAAGAGCCCGCCGTTGCTGCGATTGTTCAAATTATCGTTTCCGGGTTCAACCTGGTCTTCCATCATGAACGGAACCCAGATGTCGGGCGTAAAGATGATCTCAGTGCCGATGAATCCTTTCGGTGCTACGCCGACAATATTGAATGGATGACCGTTGAAAAGAACCGTTTTACCTACAACAGACGGATCGGAACCAAACCGCGATTGCCAGCAGCCGTAGCTGATTACCGCTACGGGATTGGCGTCTGGAACCTGGTCTTCTGCCTGAGTAAACATTCTTCCGATGAAAGGTTTCACGCCCAGCAGATCAAAATAATTGCCGGAGACGACGTAGCTCCATACTCGTTCGTTGTTTCCGTTGCGGCTCAGACTAATAGGAGCAAATCGGTATGCGTATACCCCAGTCAAGACATCATTTCGGTCCCTGATGTCTTTGTATTTCGGATAGGAGAAAGCCGCAAGCTGATCCCTATGCTTTAGATTTATCAGGTTGAGCGAATAAACCTGCTGAGGGTTTTCAATCGGCAATGGTCGCAACAGGACAGTGTTGACCAGGCTGAATATCGCGGCGTTGGCGCCGATTCCAATAGCCAATGTCAAAATCGCTATGGTTGTGAAGCCTATGTTTTTGCGGAGTATGCGGATCGCATATTTAAGATCTTGAATCAACACCTCCAATGGCGGCAGTCCGCGTCGCCTGCGAAAACTTTCCTTCATTTGATCCGCGCCGCCGAATTTGCGCATTGCCGCACGGCGGGCTTCTTCGGAACTCATTCCCTGGTTTAGGTTGTCTTGCATTTGCATCTCCATATGGAATCGGACTTCGTCATGAAGCTCTCGTTCAAATCGTCGCTTCAGAAACTGCCCGCGTATGCGGTGGATCAGGACTCGCAGCCAATTCATAGGAACTACTCTGGATTTGTGATGACAGCATTAATCTGTACGCGCGGCTTGACAGATAATGTTCCAAGAAAAATCTGTTTATTCGTATCTCAACGCGATCATTGGGTCCACCTTTGTTGCGCGTCGCGCCGGCAGATAACAGGCAGCGAACGCGATGACCGACAGCGTCACAACCACAGCGCAAAGCGTCGCCGGATCGGTGGGCGTAACGCCGTATAGCAATCCTGCTATTAGTTTTGTCAGCCCGAGAGAGCCAAGAACTCCCGCGACAATTCCGACTGTCATAAGGAATAATCCCTGGGCGACGATCAGTTTTATAACGTCAAACTGACGTGCACCAAGAGCCATGCGAATGCCTACTTCGTTTGTTCGTTGGGCGACTACGTAAGACATCATTCCGTAGATGCCTATAGCCGTTAGGGTCAATGCCAGCACCCCGAACGCAGTGAGCATCAAAAGGTAAAAATGTGTTTCCGCCATTGATTGAGCTACGATCTGCGACATCGGCGCGATGTATTCAATTGGCTGGTCCTTGTCCATCGAGCGCAGTCGATCCTTTACTGCAGCTTCAATCTGAAGAGGATCCACTGAAGTGCGGAGCACAAGGCAAAAGTTGAGGTCAGGCAATCCCTCTGGGAGTGAATAGATTGCAGGCTCGGCCGGTTGGGCAAGACTCGCATTGCGAACATCGTTGACTAAACCGACAATTTCGATCTCATTATCAATATATATTTTCTTGCCGATGGGATCTTTGTCAGGAAAGAATGTTCGCGCAAATGACTGGTTCACAATACCAACTTTTGTTGCGTGGCTCAAATCTGCCGATGTGAACTGCCTACCGCGCAAAACTGTCATTCCCATCGCTTCAAAAAAATCGCCATCGACTGTGCGTATTACCGCCCTGCATATTTGGTCGGGACCTTTCATTCCCGTCAATGTGAACTGCGTGGTGTAGTCGATGCCATGCAGGAGAACGCTATTGGATGTACCGGCATGCGTTACGCCTGGTATAGAGCCGACTCTCTCATTCAACTCCCGTCTGAAGCTAGCCCATTGCGTTTCATCGCGATATTTTTGCAACGGCAGCCTTATAAACATCGCAAGGGCATTTTCCGGGTTGAACCCAAGCGGCGCGCGATTTAACCGCCAGGAACTGTTGACCAGCAAACCTGCTCCTGACAATAAAACAAGAGTGAGCCCGATTTCCAGAATCACGAACAACCCACGAATCTTGTGTGTTCGCAATCCCGCAATCTTGGTGCTGGCGCCGTCTTTCAATACCTCGTTCAGATTGAAGCGTGTGGCGAAGAAGGCTGGCACCAGTCCGAAAATCAGTCCGGCTGTAATCGAAACAATCAGAGAGTAGACTAGAACTTTGCTATCGATTCTAACTTCATCTCCTCGGGGAATCGTTGACGGTATCAAACGGCCAAAAACGCGTACGCTCCAGGCTGCCAGCAATATGCCAATAGCGCCGCCTGTCAAAGAAAGAACCAGGCTTTCAGTAATAAGTTGTCTGATCAGCCTAGCTCGACTTGCGCCCAGCGCTGCCCGCAAGCCGATCTCTTTTGCGCGATCTGTCGCGCGAGCCAGAAGCAAGCCGCTGACGTTAACGCAGGCAATCAATAACACAAATCCGACAGCGGCAAGCAGGGTCAGAAAAACAGGCCTCGTTGGACCAAAGACGTAATCATCAAGCGACTTTAAATCAAATATTACGTGCGAATCTGTCTCTGGATACTGCTGAGCCAGTTGGGTTGAAACAGAGGAGAGTCCCAGTCTGACCTGCTGAATTGTCAGGCCTGGCTTAATTCGAGCGATAATCCAATAGGAGACACGGTTGCGTTCTTTTCTTTCCCTGGCGTCATATGGTATTGGCGTCCACAGATCTATGGCCTGTGGATAGGCCAACTTAAAATCGGGCGGCATAACTCCGACTATGGTAAAGGTCTGTTGGTTCAAGGTAATTTCTCTGTTGATGATCTTGGGATCGGCCGCAAAGCTGCGGCGCCATAGTCCGTCACTTATTACTGCAATACGACTATTATCGTCAGAATCAACGAACGTTCGTCCTAGTTCTGCTCTCGCTCCCAATACCGAAAATAGATTGGCGGATGCTATCGCTCCCGATACCTCCAATGGCTCACCGGCGCCTGTAAGGAAAACCCTTGTCCTGTTCGTATGAGAGGTTTCCCTGTAGGCAGCAACATCGTCGAATACCTGGTTCTTTTCGCGCAGGTCTAGGAATTGGGGAATTGAAACCGGAAAGAGCTGCGAATGGTTAAGAAACGTATTACTAACGATTACGAGTCTGTCGGGCTGATAATAAGGAAGCGGCCGAAGAATTACGGAATTCACCGCCGAAAAGATCGCTGTGTTGGCGCCGATACCAAGCGCGAGCGCAATAATAGCCACTGCTGTAAATGTTGGATTTTTCGCCAGCGTTCTAATTGCGTATCGGATATCGCTCAGGGTTGTTTCCACAAAAGGCACGCCGCGACGGCTACGGTGCTGCTCTTTCACTACATCAACGCCGCCGAATTTCAGCATAGAGGCCCGGTGCGCTTCTTCTGAGCTCATTCCTTGACGGAGATTATCTTCCGTCTGCATTTCGATGTGAGACCGAATCTCGTCCTGAAGCTCGCGATCGTGTCTTTGTTTGAAGATTATTCCAAGAATTCGATGGATGAGAACTCTCAACTTGTCCATTGGTTCATCTCCTGACACCAGCGGCGATGGTGATAATCTAGATACCTATTCGAAATGAAGCGCGATCATTGGATCGACTTTACTAGCGCGTCGCGCTGGTAAATACGATGCTATAAGAGATATTGCCAGCAATAGGGCGGTGACTATGACGAATGTCGCCGGATCTGTGGCGCTGGTTCCGTATAGGATACTGGCCATTAGACGCGTCAACACAAATGCGCCGCCAAGCCCCCCCGCGATTCCTATCGCCGTAAGTACTAATCCCTGTTTTAGCACCAGTCGCAGCACATCCGAGGCTTGCGCTCCCAGCGCCATTCTTATGCCGACTTCCTGAGTTCGCTGGGCGACAGAGTAATGCATCAGTCCGAAAATTCCGATTGCGGACAGCAACAAGGCGACAAGTGAAAACGATCCTAAAAGCTCCGTCTGAAACTTTCGCTGACGCATCTGTTCGTTGACTTCTTCCTCCAGCGAACTTATTTTCGAAATGACGGCCGACGGACTAACTGAACGCACAACGGCGCGAAGATCGGAATTGATTTTCACCGGATCAGTGCTGGTCCGGACGATGATCGTATTCTCCGCCGATGAGTTTCCGTCCTGTTTGTACCATTCGAATATGTGGGGCGTTGTCTCTTTTTCTAGTCCCTGGCGGCGCAGGTTGCGAACCTCACCAATGACTGTCAGCCAGTCGTCGTTCTTGCCGCGCGGATCCTGGCCTTTGAAACGTTTTCCAATCGGATTCTCGTTCGGCCAATAACGTTTAGCTGTAGCCTCGTCAACAACTGCTACAAGGGGGGTGTCTGCTGTATCCTGGTCACTGAAGTATCTGCCCTTCAGGAGATCTGCGCCCATTGCCTGGAAAAATTTGTTCCCCACAGTGTCCCATTTCAGCGGCGTCCATTGATCCGGGGATTCGGGCTCGTGACCTTCAACTGTGCGCAGACCCAGATTGCGCACTTCCTCAAAATCGAACAAGTCACGTGTTGTGCCAACGGAAGTCACGCGCGAATCTGATGCGATTCTGGTAACCAGGTCATCATATAGCGCGGCATTTGGCAGTTTGACGCTCATAGTAATTGCGTGGTCCGGGCGGAAACCGAGATTAACCGACCGCACCGCGATAAGGCTTCGTATCATAAGCCCCGCGCCTGTTAACAGAACTAATGCAATTGTAAATTCGCCGATAACCAGAAAGTTCCGCACTCTTGTGAACGCGCTTCCTGAAGCAGCGCCTTTGTTGCCGCCTTTCAGTACCTCACCTGCATCCAGCCTTGAGGCTTTCCACGCCGGCGCCAAACTGAAAAACAAGGCCGCCAAAAAAGAGGCCATAACAGTGAAAAGCAACACGGTCGAATCAATGCGCGTTTCATCGAGTCGAGGAATATCTGCAGGACCATAGAGACCAAGGAGTTTTATACTCCAAACGGCCAGAATGGTTCCCAATATTGCCGAGACGAGCGAGAGCACAGCTCCCTCAGTTAGGATCTGTCGAAAGAGCCGTAGCCGACTTCCGCCGAGCGAGGACCTCACCGCAAATTCGCGCTCACGCGCGGCGCTTCGCGCGAGCATAAGGCTTCCGACGTTAGCGCAGGCGATAAACAAAACAAACAGTACTGCCCCGAATAATATATAAAGCGCACGCCGCGTTTCTGCCTTTAATCCAGATCCCAGCGGTGTCAGAACCACCTTCAGCTTTTGCGAATCACCCGACATCGCTTGCAGATTGCTCTCAACCGTGTTGAGTTCCGCTTCCGCCTGGCTGAGAGTAACGCCATCTCTTAACCTGCTGATGATTGACCAGTTGGAAAGTCGTTCTCTGTCTTCCAGCCAGCCGCTCTTCGAGTTTATTGGCAGCCATAACTGAGTTTCACGCGCAGGCATGTGGAATTCGGCCGGCATTACACCGATAACCCGATAATTATCTCTGTTAAGCTGAATCGTTTGCCCCAGAACTGTCGGAGAGGACGCGAAACGTCGTTGCCAAAGACTGTAACTTATTAGGGTCAGCTTTTGCCGCTGTGCATCTTCCTCTGCAGTAAAAAACCGACCGATTACCGGCTGTACACCCAGTAACGTGAAAAAATTTGCCGAGACTACGCCGGCCTTCACCGTCTGCGGATCCTGATCGCCGGTAAATGTGACATCTGAACGCGAGCTCTCATTAAGGTAATAAACGGCAAGATCCGCAAGAGTTTTGCTCTGCGAGCTTAAAGTCTGGAAATCGCTGCTGTATTGAAACTTCTGATTCCATTTCAGTTCATTGACCTTCGTTAAAGTCACCAGGCGATCCGCGTCTTTGTAAGGCAGCGGCCTGAGCACAACTGCCTGGAACACGCTGAAAATTGCCGTATTAGCGCCGATACCAATGGCCAGCGTTAGAACTGCAATAACTGTAAATCCTGGACTCTTTCGTGATAGGCGAAGCGCATAGCGCAAGTCTTGAAAAGTTGTTTCAACGAATGGCAGTCCTCGTCGCTGGCGGTGTTTCTCCCTGGTTTGCTCAATGCCACCAAATTTACGCATGGCTGAATACCTCGCTTCGGCGGCGCTCATTCCCTGACGGATGTTATCCGCTGTCTGCATTTCAATGTGGGAGCGGATTTCATCCTCAAGCTCACGTTCGAATCTTTTCTTCAGTAATACTCCGCAAATGCGATAAATGATGATTCGAAATCTTGTTGAAATACTCATTTCCGAATCCTTTTATCACTCGTATCGCAATGCGGTCATTGGATCGATTCTCGACGCGCGTCTGGCTGGAACATAGGTCGCCAGAAGAGACACGGAGACAAGCAGCAACGAAATGGCCCCGTACGTCAGCGGATCAATCGCGCTCACGCCAAAAAGAACTCCGGTCATCTGCTGCATTAGATAAGCGAGAGGCAAAGCGCATGCGAGACCTGCTATCACACCTATCGCTGTCAGAACCATTCCCTCGCTAAGGATTAGTTTCAATATATCGGTTTGCCGTCCGCCAAGAGCGACGCGGATGCCGATTTCGTTGGTCCGCTGACTTACCGAATAAGAGATAACTCCATAAAGACCAATTGCCGCGAGCAATAAAGCTGCAATGCCCAAGGCACCGATCAATATCAGGCTGTACCGCGTCTGAGCCATCGCATCAGCAACGTATTCGCTCATCGGGCGAACGTTAAACGCGGCCAATTGCGGATCAAGAGTATGAATCGCGTTGTTGATATCCGTCATCACTGCGCCAAAGTCGCGGTTCGTTCGGACGGCAAAGCTGATGGTAGTGTTCCCCATCTGTCGTTGCGCCACATAGATTTGTTCCTGAATATGCGACGTAAGCGAGTCGTTAAGCATATGTTCGACTACGCCGACGACTACTTTCCATCGCCTGTCCCTGCCTTCGTCTTTCATTCGCTTTCCGATTGCGCTCTGGCCAGGCCATATCTTTTTAGCCATCAAGTCATCAACGATCATGACGGGTTGACTATTGGCATCGTCGTGTTCGTCAAAGAAACGTCCCTCAAGCAATCGCGCGTGCATTGTCTTGAAATACCCAGGACTAACGTAGCGCCAATCGGCGGAGTAACTGGAAAGCCGCTGCTCCGAATCGTCGTCCCAGGCGTAACCGGTCTGAAATCCGCCAGCAGTCAGAGGCAATTGCGCAGCAGCGCCGACACTTTCAACGCCGGGAATGTCCGCGATTCTTGCTTCCAGGTCGCGCGAGAATTGCGGGTTAGTATTAGTGGTATCAGATCCAAACGTATATTTCAGAGGCGGAAGATAGAGACGAAACGTCAGGACGTTTTCAGGATCATAACCGGTATGAATGTTCTGCATTGAGATGAACGTCCGGATTAATAAACCAGCGCCGATCAGCAGGGTAAGCGATAAAGCGATTTCGACGATTACCAGCAATCCGCGGAGCTTTCGAATACCGGACGTACTGGAAACTCGGACACTCCTCAACACTTCTGATAAATTAGTCTTTGTCGAATGCAACGCAGGCGCAAGTCCGAAAAGTATCGGCGTCATAAGGCAAAGCCCGAGACTGAACACCAGAACTCGATAGTCGATTGCGACACTTTCCAGACGAGGCATCCCGGCCGGCTGCATTAGCACAAGCAGTTTCAATCCCCAGTACGCCAGCACCAACCCAATGATTCCCCCTGACAGAGAAAGCAACCCGCTTTCAGTCAGCATTTGGCGAATGACTCTGGCTCGATTCGCTCCAATTGCCAGACGAATTGCGATTTCGCGTTCTCTGCCGACGCTGCGGATCAGCATCAAATTCGCAAGGTTTGCGCAGGCAATAAGCAGTATGAAACAAACCGCCGCAAACAAGACAAGCAACGTAGGTCGAATACGTTTGACCAGGTCCTCTTGCAGAGGAACTGGCTTAATGATGATGCCGGAATTTTTGTGCTCGATATGCTCTGTGCGCAATCTGTCGGCGACGCCGTCCATATCGGATTGCGCTTGTGCGAGAGTAACGCCAGGTTTCAAGCGGCCAATTACTGTCATGATGTTGTTGGTCCTTGAACCTTCTGTTGGGGTAATTCGCAGTGGATCCCAAATATCAGCGTCAGCTATGCGAACCTCTGGCGGCGGATACCATCTGAAATCCTCAGGTAAAATTCCCACAATCGTAAATGAAACCGTGTTTATCTGGATCGTCTTACCGATAAGGCTCGGATCTGCGCCGAATCTTCGTTTCCAAAGGCGATAGGTCATTATCGCGACGTTAGGACCGTTGTCGGCAGTTTCCTCTGGAGTGAACTCCCGTCCTAAAAACATGCTCACGCCGAGCGCGGAAAAGAATTTGGCGGTGACATGCGCGCGCTCTACATGTTCTGGCTCTGTGTTACCGGTCAGGACAGCGGTTGATTCGATGGCCGCCGCGAACTGATCAAACGTTCTGGCATCTTGCTCGTAATCGAAGAAGTCGGGAATGGAAACTCTTGGCAGCCTCTGACCTCGTTCTCCATACTGATTCCACATAATCATTACGCGGTCAGGATCTTTATATGGCAGTGGCCGCAGAAGAATTGAATTGATGACACTAAACATCGCCACGTTCGCGCCGATACCAAGTGCCAACGTTAATATCGCGACCACGGTGAAGCCGGGGCTTTTAATCATTCGCCGCAGCCCATAACCAGCATCCTGCATTATGGTTTCTATAAGAGGCAAACTCCGCCGATTGCGATAAGTCTCTTTGACCTGATCGACTCCACCGAATTTTCGCAGAGCAGCGCGCCGCGCTTCATCGTCCGGCATTCCCATCGATTGGTTCTCCTCAATCTGCATCTGCACGTGAGAGTTGATTTCGTCATGGAGTTCCCGATCAAGCTTTCCCTTGCGAAACAATCCGCGAAGACGATGAAGAAATACGCGAAGGCTTGCCATAATCACGCGTTCCCTTCTGACGGTTCGAGGAAGCGGACCATGATCTCTGACGCTCGACGCCAGTTTTCTTCTTCCATCGCCAGCTGTTTCTTGCCTCGTTTAGTGATCGAATAGTACTTGGCCTTTCTGTTGTTTTCCGACGTTCCCCACTTTGACGAGATCCATCCCATCTGTTCAAGATGAAGCAACGCGGGATAAATCGTTCCCTGATTCATCTGCAGCAGATTGCCGCTGGTCTGTTCTATCCTTCGGGCAATACCGTATCCATGAAGGGTTCCCAATATATCGAGGGTCTTCAGAATCATTAGATTGAGCGTGCCCGGCAGGACTTCGTTCTTGTTCGGTTCCATATCTCTCCTGTTGTTGAGCAACAGAAGGATAGGCCGACTCCTGTGGGTAGTCAACAGAAAAGTTGGCTAGCGCATCAGTTTCGTGCAAATTGACGGGAATTGAGGTTTGGGGCGACGGTAATCGCCGCCCCGACGTTTCGTATAGGACTGCTTCTAGCGATCAACCATCCGCCTGACGCGGAGGTACATCGAAATTTGAATCATGGGCTCACTTACGACGGGGTTAATAACCAGGTCGTAAAGCCCGGGATCGCTGCCGTTGAAAAAAAACGTGGTGTTTTTCCGAGCCTGCGTAACACGATAAGTTTGAGAGTTACCGGGATCCACTTGCCCAGTCTCGAATGCGGTATATGAATCATACTGGTCTTTGGGATAGACGGTCTCGTACTTTTCCGTCGTCACCTCGACAGGCGATCGAAATTTCAGGCCAAACAGGTTTTCATAACTAGCCTCTTTCTCCCTGATGATCCTGGCGCCCTCCTTCAAAAGTCTTTCACGAATGGGAGCGGGGTTATCGATAACATAATCAACCTTGATCAGGTCGAAGATGTTTGCCTTGGCGGCGGCATTGGTCAAATTGTCCAGCAGACCCTTTTCCTTGTAATGGACAGCTATGTTCTTTTTGATCTCAAAACCCGACAGCTTCTCTGTCGCGGATCCAGAGTTAACCTGGTAATCATAAACTCGATTCTGAACGACGAAATCGACATCAATGTCTTCGTCCTTAATACCCACCGCCTTCAATTCGCCGGAAAATTCCTGAATTTGAGAGGCGAGCTTTTGATTGCATTCGTGTATCGTGCGTCCTTCCTGCGAGGCGCTGAAAGTGGCTACATATTCATCAGCCTTTCCGTTAAAGAGCACATAAGCCTCTATGTACACGCTGCCATCGGGGGTTTGGGTGGTACCTGACGGTGTTTCGTGAGGTCTTATTCTGGTCTTTTCAGAATACGCGACATTACCGCTGGTTTGGGCCTGGATTGAACCGACACACGCGACTATCGCAACAACTAACAGAAAAATTTTTTTCATCTTTTACCTCGTTCGAAGTCGATTTGATCGGAGCAGGCGGCATCACATCGGTTCTCTGGTTGATATGTGAACGGCCGGGAAGGGGGAAATTTGCAGAAAAAAGTCCTAATTAGTCAGGCGGGAGCACCGTGGGTTTCATCGTTCATGCAGGGTTTTGTTTATTAATTCCAAGTCAAACTCCGCTGGATTAAACGAGCCTCCAACCCACTCCAGCAGTTCTTTACCCTCTTTATTACTCGGGTCATTGATTAAATGTAGAAAATGATAATAGCCCCACATTCCCCCAATATCTTCGGGCGGGCATGCGAGTTTTCCGGCCAGACAAACAGGATATTCGACGGCAGGATCGGCCGGCAATACTTTCTCTACCAGGATTTCATGTCTCCAATCATCGCCAAAGTCATACTCATACGAGAATCGGGCTTTAGGTCCAGATACGACATCCCTTATCTTTACTTTCGTTTCGTCAAGAGCGTCTTCGATTTCCATTTCCGGGTCGCTGTAATATTCACCGTCGGCTTGGAACTGGTGCAGGTGAGAATTCGTCCAGGGCATAATTATTTGCAGAATCCAATGGAGATCCTGAAGCGTTGTATCGTCTGTGACCTGTATGCGACGCCAAATGGGCGGTTTGCTTTCACGGAGCGTGATTTTTAGCTGGTAGACGACTCTATTCGTTGATTTCCTGGTTGCTGGCATTCTGATTTCCTTGCGATTTTCGAGCCTTGCGGCTCACCTGCATTGTGATTCGGATACGCATTTATGGCAAGTGATATCTCAAATTCGGGTGTGGTTCGAGTTTTTTGGAGAGCGTTCAATAACTCATGTTCCAAAGCCTCGTTCACGAGGCTTCCCGAAGGGTTGCCAGATCGCTGTTTTACAGCTCGTCATTACCCAAATTCGTGCTAGTTACAAGATCGTTGCAGAATTGCCCGTAGGGCAATCAGTTAGTAGGCGCGGGGGTAAAGCGCCTTTGGCGCGTCACCCCCGTAACCAACCGTTGAGTCGATCCGACCCTGAAAGGGTCGCAGAATTATCTTCGAGCCTTTCAGGCTCGGAATTAAATACACGCTCATCCGGGGGTGGCGCTCTTCGAGCTTACCCCCGGCTATTAACTTTCTGCCTTTCAGGCAGTTATACGATTCGCTGCTGGTCCTTGCAAGTTCTATCAATTTGGGTAATGACAACCGAGTAACCACACCGTAAAACGGCGTGTCTAGTAACCGGTCGGGAAAGCCGCCTGGAAGGCGCTGCAAGAGTTTGTTGTCTATGGTTTCGCTGGAACTCGCGATTTGATCACGTCGCTCAAAATGTCTGGCTTGCTTTCGTCACGAACCAGATGCGGATAACGCTCGCCGCCGTGATAATCGATCTTGATCGTATGGAAATATTCGCCGCTTTCGACCAGAAGTTCGATCGGCTGCTGATCTGTTTTTGAACGCGCGACAACCTCGTGCAGACGGGCGGGCGAAAATTGCCGGCCATTTATTGCAATCACTTTCATTCCCTGACCCAAGCCCGCGCGGTCTGCCGCAGCTCCGGGTCTTACATCTCCGATAGTGCCGTTCCCATACAAGTAAAGCCCCAAGGAATATGTGAAGCCTGGCGGCGATACCATACCGGGCATCGCTGAATATTCCAGCCGCCAGCCGTCCGCCTCAATTCCGGCCATCGGCGGGTGTTCTGTTATTTTTTTGACCCTGGAATCCAGAAAGGTTCGCCAGTCGTAATGCACCGTTTGATCCAGCAAGGAAACTATGTCGTCGAATGTATATGGCCGAACGCTCGGTGCATGCTCGTCACCTGATAAAAACGCATGGGCAAAATCATCCAGCGTCTTAGCCCCTTTCGTCTCTCTGCGAATGATCGAATCGGCTTCGAGCCAGATCAACAACCCTTCTTCGTAATAATCAAGCCACCGTCGACGGGATCCCCACTCGTAGTTGGACGACTCTATAAGCTGCGAAGCGATTGCCGTGTCTTCAAGCGATCTCCATTTTCGTCCCCCGTTATTATCCAAATTTGCCGTACGATCGGCGATGAATTCACGAAACCATTCCGGACTGCCAAGTCCAATGCGGGCTCCAAGCACAACGCCATAGTATTCTGTCAGCCCTTCATAAACCCACAGCATATCGCTGCGCATAGGCTCCTGATAATCGGCGGTTGCCAGTCCCGCAGGACGGCGATACTTGCCATTCCAGGAATGCGTGAATTCATGCGGCAGCAGATCGGTAAAATCGATCGAAGCTGACTCGTCAATCAATGTTCGCTCGCCGACCCTATCGTCACTTGATTCGTGGTGCTCCAACCCGAAATAGACGATGTGATCCGACAGCGCCAGCAGAAAATTGTATTTTCGGTAATGACCGGGACCGAACACGGCTTGAGCTTCGTCGGGAAGGCGCTTGAGCGACTGCAGAATCTCAGGTCGGATGTTTAAGGCTTCGGGACTATCAGCGGCAAGGTTCAGAATATGATCGGGCGTGCGGCCAGGGGTCAAATCTATTGAGCGAAAGTAAGCGCCCATCATAACCGGCGAATCGACCAGAGTTTCCAGAGAAACCGGTTGAAACTCAATTGCGCCGTCGCTTTCGCGCTCGGCATCAAGCGCAGTCGCATACTTCCAACTATCTGGCACACGCAGGCTGGCCTGAACGGCGAGGTTCGAGGCTTTTGCTCCGAGCGGATAAAGCAACACCGTATTCCAGTTCAGCATCGCCAGTTTATCTGTCGCATTTACATTGTGCCCATTCACAAAACCGTTGGATGCTGTCAGGGGGGATACATAGTTAAATTCAACATCAATCGAATTCGCGCCGCTGGGCACCTGGAAATGAAACGCGTACATATCGGTCTCGTCTCGACGCCATGAAATGGGTTGTCCATGCGTCGAAATCGACAAATCGACCAGGTTATTTATCGGACCTGACGGTTCGTGCTCACCCGCAATCCATTTTGGATAGACCAGAGTCATGGCCCCCGGAATCGACGGTATCGTCTCATGAGCGTGAAACAGCTTTCTTCTTGCATCAGAGGCATCGACCGAAAGCCGAATCGTACCGCCAGTGGGCGCGTTAGCCGAGACTTTCTTTTCAATCGACCGCAAAGCGAAAGCCATTAAACCTATTAAAAACAATAAGGTAACGAACCGGATAACTCTCATCGAACCCTCCACTGGCGGTGTCTGCACGTTGAAGTCTTTATTGAGTAGGTAAATAAACCTCTAAAGTCCTGAAAAATATATTACGTAACCAGGGCACCTGTCAGATTTAACAGGTGGTTCGACTACTTATTGCGCGGATGCCGAAAACCCAATATCATTTCCCGGAATGCGTCTGCACTAATAAGCTAAAACTTGTCCCCTGTTTGAGCGATATTAATATAGTGTGGCCAGCAAAGACGAGTAGATATTGGCATGCCTAGACGCCTCCTGAACTTGATTTTTATCCTGTCGCTGCTGCTGTCAGTACCCCTGACAGGGCGGACTGTGGGACAGTCGCGAGACCGGCAGAATGCCATTCCGCCCGCGACGCTTTCGCGAACTATCGAGCGCGCCGAGGACCTGCGCAAGCACTGGAAACTGGACGAGGCGGAAATCGCCTACCATGACGTTCTGAACCACGACAAATTGAACGAGCCAGCGCTGATCGGTCTCGCCAATATTGAAGAGACGCATTTCAACTACACTGCAGCGCGAGCTTTGCTGGAGCGAGCCTACAATCCCGGACATCCCGATGCCGAAGTGCTGGTCGCATTTGGTGACCTTTATCTTAATGTCGAAGAACCTGAAAAAGCTGCTTCATACTTTAATCAGGCGATAAAGGTTTCGCCAAGTAACGCGGGAGCCGTCACCGGACTGGCTAGAGTTCAGTACCTGCACCGCGATTTTCCGCAGGCAAAAAAGACCATCGATTCGCTGCTGAACGGAAAAAACGATAACGAACAAGCAAGAGAGCTGCTGGCGCGAATAGAACTGGAAGAAAATCAGACATCGCAGGCATTAAAAGACGCCCAGCGGGTGATCCAGGCTGATTCGTACAATGCCAATGCATTGTTCACGCTCTGCCTGGCAAAAGTGGAAGAGCGCAATGTGAATGTGGCCGACGAGGTACGTCAACTTGCGCATCAGGTTCTGGACCTTAATCCGTACAACATTGGCGCTCGTCGCATCCTGTCGCAGTACATCAACAGCAAGCGCGGTTACGCGGTGAACGTGGAGCCTCCGGCTAAAGCAAGATTCGAGCGCGGACAGCAGTTGCGCGACGCGGGTAAACTTCCGGAATCAATCGAAGAGTTCAAGACCGCGCTGGAAATCGATCCTGAGTATTACAGGGCGCTGCTCGCCCTCGGAGCCGTTTACCTGATGCAGGGCGATTACCAGTCGGCGATTCCCATTGCCAGACGCGCAGCCGCAGTCGACCCCGATGGTTCGCTTCCCCAATTGCAATTGAGTCAGGCATACGCGCTTGAGCAGGAGTCGGAACGGCTGAAAATCGGCGCAACCAATTTCCGCACTTATTTTCTCAGTCAATCGTCTGCTAAAACCAAAGACGTTGCCGACGTATTCATCAACTACAACTCGCTGACTGCGGAGCAACAGCGAGTAATCGACATTTCGATTGCGCCGCTGGCGCAATATCTGCCGGAACTGCGTGAAAAAGGCGGTCGACATTATCTATTGCCAATGGATGAGAGATTGTCGGAAGTGAGACCTGAGCTCGAAGATCGACTGACATTCGATGGCAGGTTTTACTCCAGCGTGCGCGGCGTCGGCGGATTAGTTACAGCGTCAGGCATTGAGTATCTTGATAATGTGATACGCGGGGATTTCAATACGATTGCGCATGAATTCGCTCATCAAATCCACACAGCGGTCTTTGACGATAAGATGGTCAAAAAGATAAAGCTGCTGTTTACGCGGGCAGCGAATCGCGACCGAACCCTGGATTATTACGCGGCTTCGAACGAGTACGAGTATTTTGCGCAAGGGTACGAGGCTTACGTATCACCATTCAAACGACCCAATGCCGCAGTCACGGCCAGGCATACCCGGGACGAATTGCGACGTAAGGATCCCGAGCTTTATCAATTGATAGATGATCTGGCAAAGGCTTCACCGGTAAAGAACTTGCGTTGATGAAATCGTGGCGTGGACTTTAGCCCGCGCAAAATATGAATCATTCAAGATTAAAGAAAGAAGCCGACTTAACTTTATTTGATCGCTGCCTCTGAGATGGGAGTTCTATGACTTGCGCGGACTAAAGTCCACGCCACGATCTCCGTGCTACATGGTTTTCATCTGAAGCGATTTTACGAATTCGTCAAAACTGGCATTCCATTTCGTCACTGTTTTCGCCGGACCAAGCATTCTCAAATAAAAAGGATTTTTGCCGGTATCAATCACTGCCGCGCGCATTCGGAAATTGGGTTCGTGAAAACGGTTGGTCGAGCCGGGCGCCATCTCGGCTATATAAATGCCGGCCAGATCTATCTCGGTTACTTTCAAACCATTGACGTCCAGCTTGTCGATTTTGGCTTTGTCCTGCGATGACGAACCGTCGGGTTGTTGGAATTGGCTGACCCAGCGGTCCAGATTTGCCTGTACGCCACCTCCGCCGGTATTGAAATAATAGAGTATTACCGTGGCGTCCTCTTTATCGCCGCTGACGCGCGGCAAGGTAAATTGCGCGACACGCGACGCCGACTGCGGTTTTTCGCTCACCCATCCCGATGGAGCGTTGAACGATAATGGTGGAGGCGGTTGAGGTGTCTGCTGCTGGGCAATGTCCGAAGCCGCAATTATCGAGAGAATGCAAAGTGCGATCAGGAATCTGGTTGTATTTAGAGTTTTATGTTTCATTTCTTAACCTCACGCCTAAAAATCATTTTGCGCCGCCCAGCATTCCGGCCGCAACCTGCAGCGGATCGACCATTCGCAGTCGCCGGGCCGCGCTGGATGTTACCACAGGATAATGCGAAACCGTGTTAAGGTAATCGCCGATCAGATACAAATCCTGTTCGGTCGTCATCCAGTCGATTCGATCAAACCGGCTGATGTTAACAGGACGGGAATAGGCCCGGAGCGTCTTCTCGCCTTCGGGATTAAAGTAATCTTCGAAATACGACATCACCAGCTCGCGCACGCTGCGGTACAGTGGCTCGCGAAATTTCAGACCTGTATAGTTTGATTTTGCGATTGCTCCCCAGCATCCATTTAGTTTGAAAACCGCCAGAACGTGATCGTCATCGCGGTTGCGCTCTGCCACCAAATCAAGAAGCAAAGGCGCAAAACCGTTCACTCGCAACGCGGCCGCACCGAACAGAGCGCCTTCCATACAATGCGCAAGTCGATCGCGCAGCACGCGGCGAGGCGACCTGCAGGTTTCGCCATCTTTTTCTTTGTTATAGCCGACCTGCGTTTCGATAAAATCCTGAATCTTTGCCGGCGAATTCAGTTTCCTGAGAACGCTCAATTCCGAGCGTGTAAAACCAAAACTATTTTCCATTAACAATAGAAGTACAAGAATAATCAAAGGCTGGCCAGGAAAGTCTCTGACCAGCCTTGATTATACGACAGAAAACGAGATTTTCGAGCGATAAGAGTCAGCGCAAATGCCTGGCAAACGGCGGCAGGTTCCGGTACGCGTAATCCGCTTCTCGCAGATTCAGACCCGAATACGCTCTGTAGGCTCTGAACGTTGCGAACAGCGCTATCAGGACTCCAAAAAATGCAACAATCAAACCAACACTGAGGCTTGAAGTAACCTGGTCCACAACTGCTAGTCCGGCTTCATAGGTGTATGTGGCGCTTTCGGGTCGGGTATTCGCCTGGGCTGCAAGGGCTGTGTAATTGCTCCAGCTAAACACAAATCCAAGGACGAACGCACCGTAGCCAAATATCGCCATCATCAATGATTCGAAACTGCGACGGCTTTCGCTCACCGCCACCAGTGTCCTTCTGAAAAAATAAGCGCTGAGGATTGTGAGCAACATTAATATAGTGGCGATCAGCAGGCTCATCGGGATGCTGTTGCCATAAAAGATCAGATCGTTTTTCAGGTTAAAGGCGTATCGGTCATACCACTTCATGTTGTCGATTTCATCCTTCTTCTTCACTTCCATTGAAGAAGCTGAGAGTGGACGGCCGAGGAAGGTCTCAACACCAGGAAGCCTGGACAGTCTTTCGCTGGTCGCCTGATCGCGAATTTGACCTATCGTTGAGATCGTGTTGTACGTCGCCAGGGCAAAGCTGACAAGCAGCGCTATCGCCAGCAACGTCAGACATGTGAGGTAAATGCCTTTCCAAGTGCTCATCTGTGGTCTCCTCCTTGAAAATTGGTGCAATTATAACACCTTCAGTGAAATTATGGTCAATAATATAATTGTGCCAACTAGTCGATTTGCGCGAACTAATGGGCAAATTTGACACAATTGTCAGCTACTTCGTCCAATTTGTTAAAGCAAGTTGTGGACAGCAGGAAGGCTCAGGCGTTGCCAGTTTTTGATATCACACCCAAGTTCAATGGATAAGCGTTTTAGAAGATTTATTGGCAGACCGACAACGTTAAAATAGTTTCCTTTAACCTTGTCTACGATCAATGAGCCGTATCCTTGTATGGCATACGCGCCGGCCTTATCGTACGGCTCGTTTGTATTCAGGTACCACTCCAGGTCGTCGTCGTTCAGGTTTTGAAATAGTACGTCGGTTGATTCGACGCCGCTGACTACTTTGGCCGTCTGGCAATCGATCAGGCATACTCCGGTCAGGACCGTATGCCAGCGGCCGCTCAACGCGCTCAGCATCCGCCTGGCATCATCGCGATCGACTGGTTTTTCCAGAACCTGGTTGTCGATCACGACTGTAGTGTCAGCGCCAATCACGATTGCGTCATTAAGATTATTAGCGACGGCCACGGCTTTTTCGCGCGCTAGTCGCTCAACATAGGCAGCGGGACTTTCATCGTCACCTATTTGTTCAGGAACGCTGCTAGGTTTTACTTCGAAATTTATGCCGAGACCGGCCAGCAGTTCGCGTCTGCGCGGTGATCCCGATGCCAGTATTATTCTTGCCATAGGCGCTCCCGACGATTCCTTGTTGCCCTTTTGTTTTTAGCCTATTATTGACGTGGTTTTGGAGAATGCGCAAGCGAGAGCGCAGTTACAGATTGCAGTTACCCATTATGGACAGCATCCTGAAATTAATACCGGAGATTATAAAGTTGTCGGGCAATCAGGAAGAAGTCTGCGAGAAAGCGATCTATGCGACGTGGAACGCTCTCGTGGGTGAGCAGGTAAGAAGAAACTGCGCGCCCGTCAGACTCTTTAAAAAAACTCTGTATGTTGCCGCGAAAGACGCGATCTGGCGCAAACAGTTAGAGCAGATGAGCGGTCAGATTTTGTTCAAGCTGAATTCTGTTCTGGGCGCGGCATACATTACGCGATTGGAATTTCGCGTCAATCCGAAGCTGATCAAAGATATCAGCACGGAATCATCGTCCGTTGAATTCGGGGATCTTTCGACGCGCGAAGCGGAACTCGCGCCCGCGGCCGCTGAAATCAAAGACGACGAATTGCGGAACATTTTTGTCCGCGCCGCCGGTAAATGTATGGAACGTGCTGCACGTTAATCGATAGCAGATTGAGAGTTGTTGAACGATGCCGATCACAGAAAAAGATGTCGAGAAGATAGCCATACTTGCGAACCTGGAATTAACGCCCGAAGAAAAACAGGCGTTCACGTCGCAGCTTTCCGCGATAGTCAGCCATATCGACAAGCTTAACGAGCTGGACACCACCAGTATCGAACCAATGTCGCACTGCACTGTTGCACAAAGCGGTCCTGGTTACGCGGAACGGGACGATACAGTACTTCCCTGTCTTGGTCAGCAGGCAGCCCTGAAGAACGCGCCGGATGCGGAGCGCGGCTATTTCAAAGTGCCAAAAGTCATTGGTTGACACCTTTTATTGAGGTTCGAATAGAGGAATCCCGCTTGGATATCTCCAATTTAACAATTGACGAGCTGCATGATCTGTACAAACGACGCCAGGTCACGGTCAGCGAAGTTACGAAATCTTCGCTTGAAAAAGCTGAAAAGCTGAATCCGCAACTTAACGCATTCCTTGCAATGAACAGTACAGCCGCAATGGAACGCGCGGCAGATATCGATGCTGAGTTGTCGTCCGGAAAAGAGTTGAATGCGCTGACAGGGATTCCAGTCGCGCTGAAGGATAATATTTGCACGCTGGATCTGCGGACGACCGCAGGATCGAAAATCCTTGGCAACTACAAGCCAGTCTACAATGCGACTGTTGTTGAAAGACTGAATGCGGCCGGAGCGATAATCATCGGCAAAACAAATTGCGATGAATTCGCGATGGGATCTTCGAACGAGAATTCCGCATTTGGGCCAGTTCGAAATCCGTGGAATATAGATTATGTTCCGGGAGGTTCCAGCGGTGGCTCGGCCGTTGCCGTCGCCGCTGGAATTGCGCCTATCGCATTCGGATCCGACACAGGAGGATCGATTCGTCAACCCGCTGCTCTGTCGGGAATCGTTGGATTGAAACCGACCTACGGAAGGGTTTCGAGGTACGGGTTGATTGCGTTCGGTTCGTCGCTGGACCAGATCGGTCCGTTCTCAAGATCGGTTCGCGACACAGCACGAGCGCTTGGTGTCATTGCCGGTCGCGATCGCTGCGATTCAACATCGAGCGATTTCTCCGTTCCTGATTATTTGAAAGCCCTGAATGGGCAAGTTGAAGGATTGCGAATTGGCGTAGCGCCTGAATTTTTCGCCGCGGGAATCGATTCGGAAGTTAAAGCTTCGGTCGAAGCCGCAATACAGAAATTGGTAGAGATGGGCGCAAAGACCGTTGATATTTCTCTTCCACACACTGAATACGCGGTCGCCGTCTATTACATTATCGCGACGGCTGAGGCCAGCTCTAACCTGGCAAGATATGATGGAGTGCGATACGGTTTCAGAGCTGAAGATGCCACCACTCTTTCGAATATGTATCGCCAAACGCGAGAGCTTGGGTTTGGAACGGAAGTAAAGCGGCGAATAATGCTGGGGACGTATGCGCTGTCGTCGGGATATTACGATGCGTATTATAAAAAAGCTCAGCAGGTTCGCGCTCTGATTGAAGCCGATTTCCGTCACGCGTTCGAGAAATGCGATATCATCGCGACGCCAACATCGCCGACTCCGGCGTTCCGAATCGGCGAAAAATCCGACGATCCGCTGGCAATGTATTTGTCAGACATATACACGATAACAGTGAACCTGGCCGGGGTTCCCGGCATAAGCGTGCCCTGCGGAGTGTCAAAAACGGGATTGCCCATCGGACTGCAATTAATCGCTCGTCATTTCGATGAATCCACATTGTTAAACGCCGCGCACGCGTATCAGCAGGCAGCACCATTAACCGAAAAGCCGGTCATTAGCCAATGACCTTTTCACTACTGAGACTGCAGACTGTTGCGCATCGGTAGCCGCGCTAAAGCGCCCTCGCAGTCTTCATGTTTGCGTTACCAGAGTTTCAACCTTGCGACTAATCTATTATTCTAACTTCCATGCCAGTCTCGCAGAATATTCTCAGCTTCATTGATCAGTTACCTGATCCTCCAGGAGCGGAAAGATTTATCGAACGCCTGTTCGAAGATCTGCCTTCACGCGCCGACAACTGGGCAAAAGATGCGCGGTTCTTCAGCAACCTGCTCACACTTGCCGCATATAGTCCCTGGCTTGCCCAGACAATGCTGCAGCAACCTGATGATATCGACTGGCTGAAGCGAGAACGCAATCTACAAAGCGTAAAGACTAAGGAGCAAATGCTGGAAGAGCTCGCCCGTTTCGTCTCCCGCCAGTTTCAGTTGAGCGAGCAGGTGGCGCTGGCAAGATTCAAACGGCGAGAGCTGCTGCGAATATATCTACGCGATTGCCTGCGATTTGCAACACTGACTGAACTGACAGAAGACCTGTCTAATCTTGCCGACACGTTTCTTGAACACGCGTTGAATGTGTGTCATCAGCGATTGTCTAAGAGATTTGGTCTTCCACTGGTAACTGACGCTCGCGGCAGGGCAACAACGGCGGAGTTCGCGATTATTGCCCTGGGGAAACTTGGCAGCCGCGAGCTCAATTACGCCTCTGACATCGACCTGATGTTCATCTATTCCGAAGAAGGTAGGACGGCCGGTGACGGACATGATCCTGAATCCTCAATAACCAACCGCGAATTCTTCGTGAAGCTCTCTGAAAACATCGCCCAGTTAATCGGGCAGGCAAGCGGCGAAGGCGCGGTTTATAGAACGGATTTCAGGCTGCGACCGAATGGCGGCATCGGGCTGCTGGCTTATTCGCTTTCTGAGTTCATCCGCTATTACGAAGGTCCGGCGCAAAACTGGGAACGGCAGGCTCTGATAAAAGCGAGATGCGCCGCAGGCAGCGTCGGACTGGTCGCCAATTTCCTGTCGACAGTGTCACCAGCTATTTATAAGACCGAACCGCTCGCGGAAGCGCTGCGCGATGTTCGAATCGCGAAAGATAAGAT
>DASRDY010000333.1:0-26293 GCA_035652355.1 Blastocatellia bacterium | reverse complement strand
CTGTCCAACCTGAGTCGTCGCATCAAATAATCCGTTCAGTGACGGCGTATCGGACCTGACTCTCAAGGTCTGCTGGTTGAATTCTACGCCGCAAGGCGAGTTGGTTATTATGTTTGTCCCGTTGTTTATCCACGTGCACGTGCCGTTCCCGGATTGACCGTTGGCCGGTGGAATAACGATCAGAGTGTTACCTGAAGTGGCGTCGACGAACTTGAAGCCGACGTTCAACCCCCCGGAGAGCGTTCCCGTGCTCGGATTGAAGTTACCGTCTCCGCTGTACACCGCGGTGATCACGTGGTTGCCAGGAGTCAGGTTCGACTCGGTCACGCTCGCCGTTGCATTCACCAGCGTTACCGGTCCTCCTATGTTAACTCCGTTGTCCTTGAACTGAACCGTTCCCGTAGGCACTCCTGCTCCCGGTGCAACAGGCACAATCGTCGCCGTGAATGTCACCGTCGTGTGGACAAACGCCGGGTTCGGATTGGCGACTATATTGGTGGTGGTATTGGCCTTGTTGACTACCTGCACCGTCGCCGCAGCCGTCTGGCTGGCGTTGAAGTTACCATCGCCTCCATACTGAGCCGTGATCGAGTGACTACCGACAGAGAACGTCGAGACGGTGATGCTGCCCACACCCGACCCGTTCAATGTCGCCGTGCCGATCTGCGTTGCTCCGTCAAAGAATGTCACCGTTCCTGTCGGAGTACCCGCACCTGGCGCTGTCGCCGTAACCGTTGTGGACAATGTCACCGGCTGACCGAATACTGATGGATTTGCCGATGACGTGACATTCGCCGTAGTAGTATTGGCTTTGTTGACTACCTGCGTTACGACATTAGACGTGCTGGTCAGGAAATCCACATCCCCATTGTAAACTGCGGTGATTGAATGCGAGCCAACACTGAGACTAGCGGTAGCAAACGTTCCCACGCCTGAACCATTCAGCGTTGCTGTCCCGATCTGCGTTGCTCCGTCAAAGAACGTAACTGTCCCCGTTGGAGTGCCGATTCCGAACGATGGCGTTACCAAATTAGGATTGACCGTCCTCGTTCTGCGACCTCTATCGACTGCTCCGCCCGGATTGTTTATCGCCGGTCCGGTCGATGTCACTGTCGCCGTGAATGTGACAGTCTGACCGAAGACGCTCGGGTTGACAGAACTGGTCAGCACAGTTGCCGTAGTTGCCTTATTCACCACCTGATTCAGAATACTGGATGTGCTGGTGATGAAGTTCCCATCCCCACCGTAAACCGCAGTAATCGGATGAGTCGCAACGGAAAGTGTTGCTGTGGCAAAGGTGGCGACACCTGCATTATTGAGCGTGCCGGTTCCGATCTGGGTCGCTCCGTCAAAGAACGTTACCGTTCCTGTCGGAGTGCCCGATCCCGGCGCATTCGCGGTTACCGTCGCGGTAAAGGTCACGTTCTGTCCGAACGAAGACGGATTCACGCTCGATGCAATTGCTGTCGAGGTCGCGTCTTTATTTACCACCTGATTGACCGTGTTCGACGTGCTGCCGTTGAAGTTGGCATCACCGGCATACGTCACACTGATCGGGTGCGTGGCCACGGACAAGGCGGAAGTCGTAAAGCTCGCTACACCAGATCCATTCAGTGCAGTGCTCGTCAGCGTAGTCGCTCCGTCAAGGAATGTGACATTGCCGGTTGGAATGCCGGCGCCTGGTGCTACTGCGCTGACAGTAACGGTGAACGTCACCGACTGCCCGAAGACGCTCGGATTGGCCGAAGAGACGAGGACCGACGATGTATTGGCCTTGTTCACCGTTAGCGGCGAGCTTCCGCTGCTCGGGGCATGGACGGCACTGCCCACATAAGCAGCCGTTATGTTGTGCGTGTTGATCGTGGTCGAGCTCAAGTTAACTGTACAACTCGACGTTGTGGTCGAGTTATTTACCGGAGCCAATGCACAACTGGCTGGATCGAACTGATCAGTGCCAGCGGCGGACGAGAAGTTAACTGTCCCGCTCGGATTTGACTTAGGTCCAGCATCGGTATCGACAACGGTTGCTGTTACTTGAAGCGTCTGTCCGCTGACCACTGGATTAGCACTGAACGACACAGCGGTGGTCGTGGACCTTGTTACGATGTTGATACTGGCGGTTGCCGTTCCGCCTGCTCCCGATTCGATGGACGAAACTGGACCGGTGGTATTGACCTTTGCTCCGGCTGTTGTGGCTGTGACGTTCACGGCGAACGTGCACGTCGAGCTGGCCGCAATCGTACCTCCGGTCAAACTAACGGTACCCGATCCAGCCGTTGCTGTGACTACTCCGGCTCCGCAACTTCCTGACAATCCGTTCGGAGTAGCCACAACCAGTCCGGCCGGAAGGTTATCGGTAAACCCAATCCCGGTCAGACCTAAAGTACCGTTCGGGTTGGTAATGGTGAAGTTAAGCGATGTGGTTTGATTTACCGGCATCGTTCCCGTCCCAAAGAACTTGACGATCGTCGGCGGACTTGCGACGTTCAAACTGGCGCTCGCAGTGTTACCTGTCCCGCCATTAGTTGATGTCACATTGCCCGTCGTATTTGTAAATACGCCTGATGCTGTCCCGGTGACTGTCACGCTGAATATACATGACTGATTTGGGTTAATAGTGGCGCCGCTCAAAGCGATTGTGCTTGGAGCAGTCAGCGTCAATGTGCCTCCACAGACAGTGGCGCTGGCATTTGTTACGGTCAAGCCCGCCGGCAGATTATCACTGAACGCCACACCAGTTAACGGATTTACGTTTACTGCTGGATTCGTTATCGTGAAGTTCAACGATGTGGTTGAATTCACCGCAATCGTCGACGGATTGAAGAACGCGGCAATCGAAGGTGGCGCTTCAACTACAACGCTTGCCGACGCGGTTCCACCAGTTCCACCCTCAATTGAGGTTACCTGACTTGTAGTGTTGCTCTGCAATCCAGCCGCTATGCCGGTCACATTGATGCTGAACTGACACTGGCTATTGGCAGCAACACTCCCGCCGCTGAGACTGATCTGGTTTGTATTTTGAGTTGCCGTAATAGTTCCGCCTCCACAACTCCCGGTCAAACCATTAGGCGTAGCGATAACCAGTCCCGCTGGCAAAGTATCGCTGAAGCCCACTCCTGTAACGGTGGTTGTAGGATTGTTGTTCTGTATCGTGAATTGCAGACTGGTCGAGCCATTGAGCGGTATACTGGCCGCTCCAAAAGCTTTAATGATGACCGGCGGAGCTACAACGGTAAGGCTGGCATTCGCAGAGTTACCGGTGCCACCTTCAGTTGAAGTGACCTGGACACTATTGTTCTTTATTCCCGCCGTCGTGCCCTGGACTGTTACAGAAACCGTGCAGTTTGCGCTGGCAGCAAGGCTACCACCCGATAAACTGACGATCCCTGAACCGGGTGTGGCCGTAACTATGCCACCGCAAGTATTACTGACATTAGGTGCCGATCCAACCACTAATCCCGCGGGCAGGCTGTCCGTAAAGGCAATTCCGGTGAGGGCTAAACTCCCATTCGGATTTGCAATGTTGATTGACAGTGTTGATGTCCCATTCAATGGAATCGAGCCTGGGCTAAATGATTTAACAGTCGTTGGTGGCGCTCCCACTGTTACGGTAGCGGTTGCAGTGTTGCCGGTACCGCCGTTTGTAGAGGTAACGTTACCAGTGGTATTTGTATGCTGACCTGCTGCCGCTCCGGTAACAGTAACACTGAATTGACATTGACTGTTCGCGGCGACTGTTGCTCCGGCCATTGTTATTGTCGAAGGAGCAGTCAGCGTAACGGTTCCGCCGCAGACCGTGGCCGAGGCATTCACAACAGTCAATCCTGCTGGCAGATTATCGGTAAATGCCACGCCAGTAAGCGGATCAACGTTGCCTGCGGGGTTAGTTATCGTAAACGTCAGCGAAGTCGTCGCATTCAGTGCAATCGATGTTGGGTTGAATACCTTTGCGATTGTTGGCGGCGCTTCAACATTGACCGAAGCCGATGCAGTTCCGCCGAGGCCTCCCTCATTCGAAACCACCTGGAATGTTGTGTTATTCTGGAGACCTGCCGCTATGCCACTGACATTAACCGAAAATTGACATTGTGAATTAGCCGCAATTACAGCATTAGGTGAGAGGCTGATGGAGCCGCTTCCTGGCGTGGCATTGATCGTTCCGCCTCCACAACTTCCGGACAACCCGTTCGGAGTAGAGACGACTAATCCCGATGGTAAGATATCTGTAAATCCGACGCCGTGCAGAGCTGTTCCAGCGTTATTGTTCTGAATCGTGAATTGCAGACTGGTAGAGCCATTCAGTGGAATACTGGCTGCTCCGAACGCCTTAATGATGACTGGTGGCGCCACCACTGTAAACGAGGCGTTGGATGTATTGCTGAGTCCGCCTTCGTTGGAGGCGACCTGTAGACTGTTGTTCTTGACACCAGCCGTCGTAAACTGAACAAGAACAACAACGGAACAGGTATTCGAAGCGCCAGTACCAAGAGTGCCACCCGACAAACTGATCACGCTGGAACCAGGAGTTGCAGTAACGGTTCCGCCGCAGTTATTACTTAGTCCGTTAGGCGTGAAGACTTGTACCCCTGCCGGCAAATTATCTGTGAACGCAACTCCGGTCAAATTGGTAGAATTCGGATTCGTGATTGTGATTGAAAACGCACTATTCTGGTTTAAGGCAAATGTGGTTCCGCCGAATTGCTGCAAAACCGTCGGCGGAAATGCTACTGATAGATTTGCCGTTGCTGTATTACCGGTCCCGCCATTTGTCGAAGTTACATTACCGGTTGTATTTGTATAGTTTCCTGATGCGGCGCCTGTAACCGTGACGCTGAACTGACATTGGCCGGCCGCGTTTACCGTCGCGCCGGTCAGCGCAATCGTCGAGGGAGCAGTCAACGTCGCAGTTCCACCACAAACTGTTGCGCTTGCGTTCAGAACAGTCAATCCCGTCGGCAGTGTGTCACTAAACGCCACTCCGGTTAACGCGTCACTCGGATTCGGATTTATGATTGTAAACGTCAGCGATGTTGTCGCATTCAGCGAGATCGACGTTGGGTTGAACACCTTAGCGATTGACGGAGGAGCGATAACGGTGACACTCGCCGATGCCGTTCCGCCCGTTCCGCCTTCAGTTGACGTGACATTGCCGGTAGTGTTGTTCTGAACGCCTGCCGCAACGCCGGTCACGTTGATGGCGAAGGTGCACGACGAATTGGCCGCAATCGATCCGCCGCTTAAAGATACGCTAGCGGTCCCAGCGGTTGCTGTGATCGTGCCGCCACCGCAACTTCCAGTCAAACCATTCGGCGTTGAGACCTTGAGTCCAGCGGGCAACGCGTCGGTAAAGCCCACGCCTGTCAGACCTGTGCCGGTGTTGTTGTTCTGTATCGTGAAGGTCAGGCTTGTTGAGCCATTCAGCGGAATGCTGGCCGCACCAAATGCCTTGATAATAACGGGCGCCACCGCGACCGTTATCGACGCGTTCGAGGTATTACTCAGTCCTCCCTCACTCGAGTTCACCTGGACGCCGTTGTTCTTCACCCCGGCTGTCGTTCCTTGAATAGAGACTGAGATTGAGCAGCTTGCGCTTCCGGCCAATCCTCCATTTGTCAGCGTGACTTGATTTGAACCCGCAGTTGCAGTGGCCGTACCACCGCAGGAGTTGGTTAAATTCGGTGTCCCGGATACCTGCAGTCCTGATGGCAGAGTGTCGGTAAAGGAGAGCGAAGAAAGGGACGTTGTATTCGGATTAGTAATGTTAATAGTCAGCGTTGTCAGTCCGCCCACTGGCACTGCCGCAGGAGTAAACGAGGTAGTCAGCGTTGGCGCATCCGACACGGTCAGAGTTGCAGAGTCTGTGTTTCCTGTGCCGCCATTAGCCGAATTGACAGCGAAGCTGATTGGGTACACACCATGGGCATCCGTACGAATGGTGATCACGAACGGGCAGGATATCCCCGGCGCAATTATCCCTCCCGTCATAGTAATGGTCGACGGATTAGTCAGGGTTACCGTACCACCAGCGGGGCAAACTGTTGCCGAAGCATTATTAACATGTATTCCGGTCGGCAAAGTAGTTGTAAACGACACATTGGTCAGGTTGTCAGGATTCGTTCCGGGATTGGATATCTGGATTTGCAGTCCCGAAGGCTGCGTCGTTCTGACCGATGTCGAAGTGAAGCTAATCTGAAGGACCGGTGGCGCCTCCACATGAATCGTGGCCGTGGCCGTTCCGCCCGGGCCGCTCTCGGTGGATGTTATAGCATTGGTAGTGTTGGTTTTTATGCCGTTCGTTGTGGAGGTTATATCAAAACTAAAGCTACAGGTTACGTTTGCACCAAGCCCCGAACCGTGTATGCCTCCATTGCCACTCCCCGGTATCGCATCAATAATTGCGCCAGCGCAGCCGGCACCGCCGCCGATATTAGCCGGATTTGCCACAACCATGCCAGCGGGGAAATTATCAACGACGGCAACGTTGTTCAGAGCCGAAGCATTGGGATTGGAGACCGTAAACGTCAATGAAGTCGTTCCATTCACGGGAATACTGGCCGCGCCGAAAGCAATGCTGATTGTCGGCGGCAACACCGCGCTGATACCAATAGAAGCGGTAGCACCGTCGATGGTTGCAGTTGCGATGTGGCTAGAAGCGCCACTGAGAGTCGCCGACGCCGTGCCGGTGCTCTGAACAGTGCTATCTGAATCGATGATGCTGCCGGAAGTCGAACTAAACGTAACCGGTAATCCTACCACAACTCCCAGGTTCGAGGCGTTGCGACCGTTGCTCCGCAGAAAGGCAGCGGTGATTGTTGTCGACGAATTTGACGAACTGGTCTGGGCTTGTTGCGAATCCGGAGTCAGACTCAGTGTCAGCGACGGCGATGTCCTGAGCGTGCCTCCGCTGGCAACCGCATCACCTGCCTTCGGCCCGCCGATGTTTGCCCACCAGTTGTCAGAAAAATCGGCGTCCGATGCCGACACGAAAACCGCATTTCCGTTTGCTCCGGAATTCGTTAGGTTATTCACGAACCTGTTGAAATGAGCGGTAACCGATCCTTCCGCGACATTGACTGCGCCGCCATGCGTGGTTGTGATTCCGTTATTCGTAAACGTTGTGCCGGTTATGCTGAGGTTTCCGCCGACTACCAGACTCAGCGCTCCACCGGCAGCGTTAACCGCATCGTTTGAATCAAAGATGCTGTTCGTGATCGTGTATTGATTGGACAGGCCGCCGCCGAGCAGTCCACCACCGCCTAAACCGCTCTGATCGCGACCGCTTTGAATTGCCACACCCGACATACCGAATGTGAAATTCTGGAGTGAGTTAAAGTTAACATCCAGCACGCGATCAGCAACCATTTGTTTGATTGTCGTTAACGAAGCTCCTGCGCCCACAATCGTTGTTCCGGAAGCAGTTATATCCAGGTCACCGTTTGCATTTGACTGCTCCATTGTCGAAGGCAGGCTCAGGTCATATTCGCCGGCCGGAATGACAATCGTCGTGCCCGGATTCGCATTGGCAAAGTCGATTGCTCCGCGCAAGCTGCAATCGTTCGTTCCACCCGCGCACGTCGACACCCGTGAATCGTCCGTTCTGTTTACCGTAATCGTCCTGCCAGGGGTCACGGTTAACGCTGTAACGGTGGATTGACCCGATACCATCACCATCAAGTCACGCTCGCCGTTCACTTTCGCTGGCATTGCCAGTACTGCTGTCGGATTTCCCTCCACACTCATCGTCAACGGCGAAATAGATTGCGACTGAGCGTCAGCCGGTCGGACAAGAACCACCTTGCTGTTCGCCTGATCGACTATCAGCAGATCGGAAACTTCACGATGGCTTATTTGCGCAGCAACTATTGATTGGCGGCCGCTGCTTCCAGTCGAAGGAGACAGTCCTGCGTCGAGTTGTGTCGACAGCGACCATTGAACGTGCTGATCCAGCACTTTGCCATTACTCTTCACACGAGTAACGGGACCTGATCGTCCCGGATTATTTCCACGTATCGCATCGCGTTTGATTGCAGCGGCTTCTGCTGGGCTAAAAGGTCGCTGGTCCAGATCGTTACGCTGCATCAGGTGGATCGATCCATCGTCTCCAAGAAGAGCGATCGAACTGTTACCGTCTCGATTCCAGATAAACGGACCTGTTGTCAGTGAACGAACGTTGAAACCAACATTTACATTCTCGGCATAGCTATTCAACGTGTAGGTCTTGCCCGCAACCTGATTCTGGCCGTGCACGATAACAACCTGACTGTCTGAGCCGACTACCAGGTCCCTGAAAGAGTCATTATCCAGGTTATCGAATGCGATTGAGGAGGCGGGAGATGCCAGGCTCAGTTTTGATGGTTGTCCGAGGATACCATTGGCCGCTCCGTCAAAAACCAGCACGGCCGAGCCGTTTGCACCGATGATTCCGACTGCAACATCTATCTTTCCATCCGTTCTGTTGAACTCACCTGCGGATAATGCGGTTACCTGACCGGGAAGAGAGACAGGTACCGCAACGCCGAAACCGCCTTGACCATCACCACCCAGCAGATACATTCCGCCGCCGCGAGATGCCGTCAAGATGTCTTTATTACCGTCGTTATTGAAATCTCCGATTGCGATAAAGTCAGGCGTTTCCGGAACGTCGATGGCTTGAATCGTAGAATCGAATGCCGCAGGAATCCGACCGGACCGTATTGCCTGATAGACTGCGGGACTGCTGGGAGCAAATGCGTCAAGATTTCCTCTGTAAACAGCTATGACTCCCCGACCCGCGGCGGAAAACCCAGCCACCAGATCCGGCGCACCGTCGTTATCCAGATCATCCGTTGCCATGCCGAGCGGCTCGGCCGACCCGGAATGCAACGCCTGAATCGCATTCGTATCGCCTCTATAACCGCCCTGAAGCCCAGAGCCATCCTGAAGGTGGAACCCCGGACTGGTCTTCGGTGCGTGAACCATCACCCGGCCCCCGCCGACCGCCTTTGAGGCCGGATAAAACTCTCGCTGAACTGGAATCACTGGTTGTTCGGACGATGCCGAAACTAGTTTGGATCCGATCAAGCCGATTAATCCCACCAACACAAGGACAACTAATGCGACGAATCTGTATTGATTGTTAGCTCTGAGCCTTAGCATGACAATCCTCCCTTTGAATTCCAGTAAATGGTTTTGTTTCCCAGGCGGGCCGCTGTTTGCAACGGTAAGGCCGGAACTTCAAATTAAATCTGTTGCGACTTTCGGTTCTTATGACGATTTTATAACTCCGAAACTTAACAACTTTATTACAAGCTACGAATACTGCGGCAACTGGACAATATGCAGATTATTGCTAAGCCAACCGAACGAAAAAGCCGACAAAGTACAACTGCATCAATGTCTATTCTGTTGAGCGTTATCAAAATGCGCAGAGAGACTGTGGTTAGCAGCGCGCGCACCTAGCTTCTAACAAAAAGGCCTCTGAAAGTCAAAATGGTTCAGAGGCATGTGTCCGGCCAGTTCGTCAAGGTTTTAGCAGTTGTCAATCTCGAATACTTCAACGCAAATTGAAACATCTCCGTCATCTGTCGGTGTAAGATGTTGTTTATGAGAATCGAAGCTGAAATCGCCGAAACGGCAGCATTGTTCGGAGATCCGGTCAGGGCTGCGATGCTAGCGGCATTGCTGGACAGTCCTGCTTTGTCAGCCGGACAACTGGCATTTGCCGCCAAAGTCTCGCCTCAGGCGGCCAGTTTTCACCTGGCAAAACTGGTGTCTGCGTCAATTTTAAAAGTCGAACGCTTTGGTCGAACCAAAGTCTATCAATTAGCTGGTAGCGAAGTCGCAACTGCAATCGAGTCCCTGGCCGCGATTTCGCCGCCAAGGCCACCATCGGTTAGCTCTGCATGGTTCCGTTCGGAGCGTAAACAGCAACTTAGGTTAGCCAGAACTTGTTACGACCACCTGGCCGGTGTAATTGGCGTTGCCTTTCACGATCAGTTACTGGATCTGGGCTACATGAACAAGTCGGGCGAGCGAACATACGAAATGACCGACAAAGGCAGGCATTGGCTAAAAACCATTGGTTTAGACCCCCATGCTGGCACAAGGTCCGTTTTCGCGCGCACTTGTCTGGATTGGAGCGAGCGGCAGCCACATCTCGCTGGACGATTAGCGGCGCAACTGCTGGATTTCTTTCTAAAGGAGAAATGGATCGAAAGAATCCGGGATACAAGGGCAGTCAGGGTAACGGATCGTGGATTTCTGGAATTCCAGCGACGGTACGGACTTGATTTAAGGATGTCGATCCATAATTCCGGGCTCGAATCTCAACGACGGGCAGGATAAGATTTTTGGTTTTGGAGGTCCCATGATCACTCTGTGTATTCAATACGAAATCGATCATCATAAACTCTCCGCGTTCGAGCAGTATGCTAAAAACTGGCCAGAGCCGATTCGCCGCTGCGGAGGCAAGCTGATCGGATATTTCCTGCCGACCAAACTAGCCGGCAAAACAAATACCGCGATTGCGCTGATAAGTTTCGCCGACTTGACTGCTTACGAACGATACAGAGAAGCATTGATGAAAGATCCCGACGCGATAGCCAATGTTAAACATGCCGACGAGTCAGGTTGCATCATATTCGAGGATCGGTCGTTCATGCGGCAGATTCCTGAGTAGATTATCGATCTGCTACGTTCCGAATCTTTCGGCTGCTCGCAGTCTTGCTTTGGCTGCCTCTTCTTCTCGATTCTTTGGCGGCGCGCTGGATTCCAGCGACGCCAGGAGTCGACTGGAAATCCGCGCAATTTCATCAATAGCAGAATTAAATGCAGCCTCATTCGCTTTCGACGGTTTGTTAAAGCCGGTGATCTTTCTGACAAACTGCAGCGACGCCGCGTGTATCTCTTCTTCCGTAACCGGCGGCTCAAAGTTGAATAATGTCCTGATGTTCCTGCACACTCAGATTCTCTCCTATATAAAGCGAGATTAATTAAACAGCAATTCTAATGATACAGGAGAATCGTGAGCCACGGGATCGAAAGCCGGTGTTCACGCGCAAGTGCTCGCGCTGCAAAGTCCGCTGCAGCATTCCGCGCTGGTGGCGCAGCTAGCCCCTGATGGTGAACACGTAGAAGCATGAGCGGTCTTTGGTGCGATAATTGTCGTCGCCGAGCCGTTTGAGTCGCGACTGACCCACCGGAAACTAAACTTTGCAGCTCGGCGTACATAAGCCCGGAGTTTGTGGCGTAATCGTCCCGATTGCGCTGGTTTAGCCTGATGCGCTGGTTTAGATAGATAGCCTCGCGCCGTCAATCGTATCTAGCACCTGTTGCCATAATTATATACCAGGACCTTGGGACCTCAGTTCACTTCGGCAATCTGGTACTGCTCCAGTTTTCCATCAGGCATTTCATAGGTCCAGACGCGTATCGCTTTATTCTTGAACCTGACTATATAGTTCCGGTAAACCATGCCTCCTCGCAGTGTCTGTCCGGTTTGTACAAATGACTGCGGCGTTCCTAACGGGCCCAAACCGGTGGCAAAATCTTTAATCGCCTGCTCGCTGAAATAAAAATTGGCGTTGTCAGTAAACAATGACCGATCTATCGTTCCCTGCTGTAATCCTTCGAATATCTTGCGCGCTTGTTCAGTTTTCTGTGGAGTCAGCGGGTCGTAGGTCGCCAGCAGCAACGGCGCTATTCCATGGGCAATAGCTCCCGAAGCATTAGCGGCGTCCTGATTAGTCAACACGACCACAGCCACTCGTTCGTCGGGGAATACTATGTTCTCAGACGTAAACCCTGAAACCTCACCGCCGTGCGAGATGGCTCGATGGCCGGCCTCCATATTTACAGACACTCCTAACCCATAATTCGTCCCCACCCCGTTCTTCAGCACAACCTCCCTTTCAAATTCGTTGTACGAAGACGGCTTCATTAGCTCCTGTTCCATAATACCGATGTCCCACCGCGCGAGATCGCGCGCGGGCATCGCCAGCTCTCCGGCAGCGAACAACCACCCTTCCCCTTCTTTCGGAGCCGGGCGCAACGGCCCGAGCGCATATCGCAGATATCCGATAGGGTCCGTATCACCCAGTCGTTCCTGATCGATGTTGGTCACGCTTTTCATGTCCAGAGGCTTGAATACTTTCTGCTGCAGGAACTGAAGCAACGGCATGCCGCTCACCTTCTCAATGATCACGCCCGCAATCACATAATTGGTGTTGCTGTATTGCCACTTCGTACCGGGATCAAAGTCGAGCGGCTTCCGCGCCCACCCGTCAAGAATCTGCTGAGCCGTAACCGGTTTCAACATATTCGGCATCACATAATCCTGCGGCCAATAATCCTGGTAACCTGACGTATGCGACAACAGTTGCCGAATTGTGACTTCGTTAGCTCTGGTCAGATCGGGAATATATTTTCCGACCTTGTCGTCCAGCGAAAGCTTGCCCTGTTCCTGCAAAAGGAGAATCGCGGTGGCGGTAAATTGCTTGCTTATCGATCCAATGCTGTAACGCATGTCGGGCGTCGCCGCGGTTTTCGGTTCGATCCGCGCATCACCATAAGCCTTTGTGTAAACGATACGTCCGTTCCTGACTATCGCGACAGAGGCACTAGGTACACCGGTTTTCGCAAGAACATCGCTTGCGAGCTTATCGACTTTCTGCGCCAGATCAGGCGGCAATTCATTCTGCGCATAAGACGGAAACGCGGCCGTTAACAGGACGATTGCAACTGTTGCGGAAACGAGAAACATACGCGGACTGCGCATCGAGGTCTCCTTAAGGGAAAGGTTGTATTAGACACGCCATGATATAACACGCTATCACATAAAAGGTTAACTCTGATTTAACGAACAATATAAATTGCGGTATAAGTTGACTTTGTCGCTCCAGTTTTGTACTCATGGCCTTGAGACCGCACTGAAATCAGCTATTTTGGTTTGAACATCGGTTGTTTGTCATAACGGAAACATTGCCTGTAAAATGCTGGTTTTACGTGGTGGCAGACCCCTGTGAGGATCGCAAGATGCTGAAGAGTTTGGCTCGAATGAGCGCAGTGGAAGCCGTACTCGCGACTCAGCTGGTCATCGCTGCGGGAGTGGTCGAGTTAGCGTTGCGGCTGGTAGCCTTTCAGCGTCTGGTTTCTTTGGTGCGTCGAATAGCCGGAATGAAGATTGCTGCAATGCTGCCGTTTGGCAGGCATTCTGTTGAATGGGAACGGCTGTTGAGCTTAACCTTCGGAGCAGTTCGACTGTGGCGTGGCAAGGACGGCTGTTTGCGAAGATCGCTGATCCTTCTCTGGCTCTTCATCAGCGAAGGACGCGAGGCTGTACTGGTAATCGGAGTGAGAAAAGACTCAAGCGAGCCGTTCATGGGTCACGCGTGGATTGAGGTAGATAATAGACCGATACAGCAGGATATGCCGGGTTTGACTCGGTTCGCCGAATTGTCCCGGTATTAACAAGCAATGATCCAGTAAGAGATCAATATTCGATTTGGGGAACTATAATAATGAAGGCCGATCAAGATGTCGTCTGGTGCCCGGTGGAAGGAGAGCTGGTGCTCTTCCACTCGACCAAAGGATTATATTTCGGACTAAACAATACCGGCGCAGAGATTTGGCGGATGCTCTCTGACGGCGCGGCAATTCCTGCAATCGTCAACGAGCTGCAGACAAAATATAATGTTGACGAAGCAACTGCCATAAACGAAGTGAACCGTCTGACCAGGGAACTTACCGACGCCGGACTGATTATTTGTGACTGATGAGCGCTATCGCGGGATTGATCTCTCTTGAAGGCCGGCCAATAGAACGGGATCGGCTCGACCGAATGGCAGAGGCGGCCGAACTGCTTGGTCCGGATGGCGCATACGTCTGGAATTCCGGTCCTGCCGGACTTGTCTATCTAAAACTATCAACCACTCCCGAATCTATCAATGAACACCAACCTTTAGTTGATGATGAGGCAAAGCTGGTAATCGCCTTTGACGGGCGCCTCGATAATCGCGAAGACCTCTTTCGGGAATTAGGTACGGAGGGAGCTCCGCCAAAAGACGCCGGTGATAGCGCGCTCGCCCTGGCGATGTTCAAATTGCTGGGCGAACGCTGCCTGGACAAATTCGTCGGCGATTACTCGTTCGCGATATGGGATATCAAAGAACGTCGGCTATTTTGTGCTCGATCCCTGCTGGGATGGCGTCCTTTCCTATGGTGGTGCGATGGCAAAACGTTCGGATTTGCCACCGAAATAAAACCAATATTTGCTGGCGGCGGCATTGAACGCGGTATAAACGAGGGGATGCTGGGCGAGATACTCTCCTTGAAGATAACCCATGCGACAGACACCATCTGGAAAGGCATTTATAGACTTCTACCGGGAACTTTTCTGACAGTTCAATCCGGAGGAAGTCCGCAGATTCGCCGCTGGCATAATGGTCCCTTCCCGGAAATCCGGTATCGCTCTGATGACCAATACGCTGAACATTTTCGAGAGCTATTCGATCAGGCATTGAAGTCATGCCTGCGAAGCACCACGCCGGTCTGCGTCCAGCTTTCAGGCGGACTCGATTCGTCTTCCGTGGTGTGCCGATCTGCTCAGCTCTACAAAAGCGGAGTCGTCGACAAACTTGTTCAACCTGTTTCCGCCGTGTTTCCAGGCAAAACTCATGATGAGTCCAACTGGATCGACATGGTTGCCGAAAAAACCGGCATTCAATCAAAACGGTTCACGCCGGAACCATACAAATGGGACGAGCAAATTGCCTGGGCAAAAGAATGTCTTCAATTGCCGTTGCGGCCTAACGCCAATCTAATGGATACGCTGGCGTCAAAGCTCCCTGGATACGACAGTCGCGTCCTGCTGACCGGAGAAGGCGGAGACGATTGGCTGGTAGGCTCTTTCTCGCATTTCCCTGATCTGCTGCGGCAGGGACGACTGATCCTGCTGATGCGTGAAGGATTGATACTGAACAACCACGGTAATCTGTTCGACAGAATCCGTCGAACCGCTGGCAACAGTCTGGGCCCGTGGTTGAAACCTCAGCTGAAAAAGATGGCGATCTACGGTTCTCAATACGATGAAGATGTCCCAGCCTGGATACGCCCGGAATGGTCCGCTAAAATCGGATTGAGCGAACGTATTCGGCCATCGAATGAAACATACGGAATGACTACTATTTCCCAGCTTCGGCGGTATCAGCGATATCACGCAACGAAACATCATGTAATATACGACAATTCCTATTACAGGATGTCTTCGCACAAGATAGAAATCCGACACCCGTTTCACGATCGACGACTTACGGAATTCGTCTTGCGACTTCCCGGGCGCATGCTGCGTCAGGGGGAACGAAAGAAATATATCTTGCGCGAGGCAATGAAAGGCATTCTGCCGGAAGGAATTCGCAATCGAACAACCAAAGCCGCATTCTTTGATCCCTATGTTGATGCCATGGCTGAATATTTTACGCGGCACCCGATGAACGAATTAAGCAGCGTGAAAAACGGATGGATAGACGGCAAACTCGTGATGGACATTTTCAGGGAAAATGTGGCAGTAAAGCAGAACGGTTTACGAGAAGGCGTACATCCGCCGTCATTGGGACCGGTCTGGTTTGCTATCGCAATTGATATCTGGATGCGGAATTCATTCTAATCCCTGGGAGCGCAGGCACCCTTGCCTGCATGTCTCTCCTAACCAACTTGCTGATCATAATGTGCTCGTACAGGAGGGGAATGCAGGCGAGGGTGCCTACGCTCTCACGTGGGCACTGCTCCAGGGCCAGTCTTCAGGATTATGACACAGGCCCGCCTTAATAGGATTATTCTCGATATATCTTATTGCGTTATTGTAATGTTGTTCGTTGCGTATATAACGGTCGAATGGTTCTCGTTGCCAAAACTCGCCTTTTCGTTCGAGAATCTTGTTGCATTCGCTGGCTGTATAAGACTTCCATGAATGAGCTATCTGACTAAGCTCCCACCCTTCTTTCGACGTAAATAATAGATGAACGTGATTTGGCATGATTATCCAGGAATGAAGTTGGTATCTCTTGCTGTCGAAATGCAATAATGTGTTTTGTACTATTTCAGCAACCATGGGATTCTTCAAGTAACAGCTTCCGTGTCCTTGATCAAGATAGAAATCGATTCGTTTACGTCGCTCTACTTCGTATTCTTTCTCAGACAGCAGCTTGAGTTCCTCGCGCCATTCGTCGAGCAAAACTCGCGGCATCGAATCGAACAAACGAAATATCATCGTCTGGGTCAGACCTTGCATGTCGAAGTGAGGAAGGTAGCCGCGCGAATACCACTGCGGCGACCCGGTCGAATTAGTCTTAGTTTTTCTCGGTGTCGAGCGACTCGTCATAAGGTGCGATTACAAATTACCGCGCTGTTTAAAGAAGGCATGCAGGCAAGGGTGCCTGCGCTCCCAGGAGTTAATCCCCGTACTGTTCTGCAATTTTCCGGACCTCAATCAGGGCATCCTCTACAGTCACGAAATTATCAGGAAATTCCTTCTGAACTCGATCTGCAATGGTGCGGAGGCTAGCGTTCTGGTCCATAAGGCCGAGCGCCAATTGCGCGATCTTTGCGTTCAGGTTAGGGGCAGGGCGCCAGCCTTCGCTAGCCTTGCGAATTGCATCCATCGACAGGATCCTTCCCGCAAAGGACGATTGTTTGTGGCTGGCAATTAAGTGATCTGCTTTTCTGACAGTGGTATTCCATATCCAGAATTCCTGGACTTGCGAATCGCACCTGCCGCGAAGATCAACTTCTACGCTCATGCCCGGTTCGACCTCTACAGATTCTGACAACGGAAAAAACAGATTATCCCAGGAGGGTGTCCCTGGCGGTTCGTTAGTCAGGGCGATGCCTTTGGCAAGAACGGCAGAGAACCAGCCGGCAAATCCGTGAAGCATACCTTTTCGCTTTGGCAGAAAAGTTAGTTTTGTCTGGAAAGTATCGGAGTTTGATGCGGTTGCTGCGTAGTATGAATAAGCTGTTTGACCATCGTCGAGCAAAGCCTCGGCCGCAATTCTTGAAGAGATCGGTTTATTGATCGAAAGCTGTTGAAGCGGATCGAACCTGATTTCATACAAATTCCGCTCAGGCGGGCGTGACTGCTGATAACCGATCTCGTTCTGAACTGGCGCTATATGCAATTCGACACGTTCTGGCAGGATTTTCCCGGCAGGTTTCAGAAACCGGTCGCGGCAAAAGCCGATCAATTCCGCCATGTTTTGCCCCAGTACCGCTTTGGCAATCAGCTCTGAAGTGACCACATCAACCGGTTCTTCCAGTTTTAGCCGTTTAACATCTTTCTTGAGGAAGGTGATCCGGTCGGCTAAGCCATTCGCCCTGGCAAGTTCGCGGGCCAAAACAATTATTTCGCCGCGATCAATCGCATAAACCCGTTTGGCTCCAGCCTGGCACGCAAAAATAGCTAGAATTCCGCTGCCCGTACCGACATCAAGGACGACATCTCCCGGCTGTACAGTCTCAAAAATCGCGCGACGGTAGGCGGTCATCCGGCCGCGGTCGTTCAGCAGCATTAAATGAAATGAAAGTATCTCAGGGTCGATCATTACGAATCACCACGGTCAATAAGCCTCGACTTCTGCATCATACTATTCGGACCTTTGTTCCTCAAACCGTAAGTTGCTCAAAGACAAAGATGTCCGACCAGGCGTCTGATGATGCCTCCGTGGGCCGGCCTTCAAACTAGTCTGGAGCAGACCAATTGTCATCACTCACCATCAGCGATTTATAAGGCAAATACCCTTCAGAATCAGCTCTTTATAAAACACTCGGCCAACTGCTGTCACACCTGTCACGCGATGCCAATCGTGGCGTCGTCTTATGGGCGGCAAAACAGGCAGAGTTTCCAAGGTCAAAGGAATCAATCGCTTGCATTAACCAAAAAGCAAGGTAGGCGTCATGTCGCTAAATTCGGAGCTGGCGCGGACTAAAATCCTGGCAGCCATTATCGCCAAACTACAAGATTATAATGGAATTCGGCCAACTGCTGTCACACCTGTCACAGCACAATAAGTTCTGTGTTTTCTTCAGGTAAAACTGTGACACCCGATGTGACATAACGAACACCTGGCCCGAATTTGGCCCACCGGTGTCACAGGGGTAGACCGCTTATAAACAGCCCGAATACAATTCGAGAAAAGGCGAGAAAATCCAAGTGTTTTCTGGTTCAAAAAACCAGGCGTCTTCGATATGATATGCAATGCAATTAGGCCGCAATTCGGCTTAATACGTTGTTTTTAAGGCCTGAAATTATTTGGGAACTTACAGAATAAAAATATGGAGAGATTGTAAATACACTTGATTGAAAAAACAGACATGTGTAGAATCTGTCTCTCTTTGAATCGATTTCCCCGAGGAGGAACGAATGAACGATGACGTTAATGGTTGTCTGGTCGACAACAATGAGCAAAACCGCTCAGTAGACGCGGTTCGATCAGAAGGTGCAACTAACAGGAGTGAATGGATTTCTCCGCAGCTGAAAGAATTCGGAAATCTGTCGTTTGTCGTTAAAGGTATCTCTTACAATCCGTCCGACGGCCTCACGAATCTTACGCCGTAACGGTTTATTGAACCGGCTATACAGCGAGTAATCCCCAGTCCAACGGTGCTCATTGGAACATACGAACTATAAAAACCGTCTGAGGGGGGACACAAATGGAAACTATCGGTGCTAACTCTAGATTAGATTTGACCGAAGATGCTGGTTCCGTAGTCGGTGATCGCGCGGAAAACTCCGAGCCCAAAAAAACGTGGGATTCCCCGAGATTGAAGGAATTCGGAAATCTATCTTTTGTGGTAAGGGGCATAAGCTATTTACCGCTGGACGGCCTGCAGAATCTAACCCCATAGAATTCCTTTAAGACGGTGTTTGAATACGAACTACTGTCAAACACACATTATCCGCTCATGACTAAATCTATATTGCCCCCTGGCCGCTGTCGTCATTGGTTCGGGGGGCTGATAATAGATTCCGATGTAAGGATCGACCTTCTCCCAAACGCGGACTTTGATTTTATTCCGGCAGGCGCACCTCGAATAAAATTCAGAATCGCGACACACTCGATTTTTTCCGGCGGCGAACTCGCCTATACATGGCGAGGCCGACAGGATCTATCGCTCTACAAAACAACCGACGACTGGGTCTTCCGCTATCACGCGGGTACTGAATTCAGAACAAATTCTACGGGCTCAGATATCACCTGTTATCCAGGTCTGGCGGGATGGTCGCCCGCAATAATGGAATTGCTGGTAAGACGGATATTGCCCCGCGTTATAGTTCTTCAGAATAGACAGGTCATTCACGGAGCGTCATTGACAACGCCATACGGCGGAATCCTGGTTTGCGGACGTTCGCATGCCGGAAAGTCGACGCTGGCTGCCAGTCTCGCACAAAACCTATCCTGGGGTCTTCTGGACGACGATACATCCGTATTGACAGAGCACGTAGGTCCGGACGGCAATTACTTCAAATTGCATCCTGCAGCAGAAAGAGCAAGCCTTTGGTCGGACTCGCTCGCCGCTCTATCACCAGGAATTGTCCATTCTGAACCCATGCATGTTGCGGATGGAAAGTATCGCTGCGAAGTATCCTGTAAGCCTGAACGAGAAGGACAAAGGCTCAGCGCTATTTACCGTCTTGAGATGAATAACAATATTTCCGAACAAGAGATCGTGGTTGACAGCCTCTCGCCCCAGGATGCTATGGCAACACTGGTAGGACAACAGGTTCGATTTAACCCGACTGATCCCGCCGCAGAAGCAAAACGGCTGGCGGCGCTGGCGCGAATCACAGGCAGCGTACCTATCAGGACATTGACGTACCAAAAGGTTTATGAGAGGCTCCCCGATATTTGCGATCGAATTCGCGAAGACTTGGCGACTGTTTCAACACAACTAGCATGCAAGTAACCAAACGAACTATTCCTCCTAACACAAACGAATCTCGCTACGACCTGTCGACGACCAGGGCTGACTATCCTGACTGGAACGCCGAAAAACCGCTGCGCACTTTTGTTTTGTGCAGTCATACCAGATCGGGCAGTACATTGCTGAGCGAGGCAATGCATCAGGCCGGCGGAATGGGCTGTCCTGTTGAATATTTCCATTTCGGTTTTCAGCCTACTCTGGAAAACATGTGGGGAGCAGACGGTTTAGATTCATATATTCGCGCCATTTACAAACATAGGACGGACCCGAGCGGATCCCTGGGTATTAAAATTTTTTGGATGGATGTGCTGGACCTTTGCGTGGCCCGATACCCGGAAGAAAAAGAGGCTATTAACACCGAACTCGAAGATCGTCCGGAGGTCGCTGATCGAGTATATGGACTGGTAAGAAATATTTTCGCGGATATATTTCCAAATCCCCAATACATCTTCTTGACTCGTCGCGATCGTCTGCGACACGCAATCTCTTCACTGATCAGCGGTCAGGTCAGAATCTATCGCGACATTTCAGGGGCGACAAAACCAGCGCCCGCAGGCGAACCTACCTACGATTATGACGCCATTCTGAACCGGATTCGTTATTACGCATATTGCGATGCAAGGTGGAACGAATTCTTTGAAAGCGCCGGCATTAAACCGCATCGAGTAACCTACGAAGAGTTGGCAGTAGATTACACTACAACGGTGAAAAATATGCTGGTCGCAATGGACAATTGGCATTCTGAAGATCAACTACGCGCGCCAAGATTGAGACGACAGGCAAGCCGACTCTCTGAAGAATTCGCCTGGCGATTTCTGGAAGAGCACTCAAGAAGAACCTCTGAAAACGAGTCTGAAACCGCAAGTAAATAGTTTCGTTCGCTGGCTCATACCCGGATTGTCGAAATGTTGGGTCTTATTAAGGATCTTGTTCATCATAAAGGCTTCGCGAACGCCTCTTTGTTGAAGGCGATCGGCATGCATGCGGAAGCATCTCAGGACGCAGAGTTGCGCAAGCTCCTTCACCATATAATCCTGGCTAATCGATTCTGGTTTTATCTTATTAGTAATAGGCCTTTCAACATAGAGGAAGAATCACGCATTCCGGAATCATTTGAGGCGATAGTAAGCTTGTACAAAGATATGCATGATCAGGAAATCGAATGGATAACCCGTGCCAACGAGGACGAACTTGATCGTAGTCTGGAGTCTCCTCTAATTCCGGTGTCGCAATGTTCCGTTGCACAGGCAATGATGCAAGTCTGTATGCATAGCCACGGTCACCGCGCGCAATGTTCAACCCGGCTTCGGCAGTTAGGCGGGACACCGCCTGCGACGGATTTCATTCTGTGGCTAAAGAATCGTCCCATGGCTGACTGGACATAATAGGCGCGGTTACTCATTGCGGAATGAACATTTTTGATGGTCACCTAGAACACAATAGGATATAAGTGGACTCGTTATGAGCTCAGCAGCAAGCAAGCCTGCCACCGCAACTCTTAAACGACCTTTTGCCGCAAAAAAAGAGATCCTGGTCTGTCTTTTGTTCAGCATTGCCTTTGGAATATTCGTCTGTACTGCCTCTAACAAGTTTGTGAAACGAGACGACAGACGATCAGAATCGGTCGAGATGGAACGCAGCATCCTGCGCGGGCAGCCATTTCCGCATGCAGGAAAGATGCTTTATCTACCTCCCTGGCAGAATCGAGTTATGTTTCCGGCAATTCTTGAGGCCGGAATTCATATTGGCATCTTTACGCCGAACGGCTGGTATCTCCTGATCAGGTTTATTTCCAGCGTGCTCACGTTCGCGGCATTCTGGTTTGCACTGAGGATGGATGCTGCTGCCAATCTTAAATTAGCCGGGGCTGGTTTGTTGTTGCTTGCTTACGGACTCACTCTGACTTTTGTCAGTCCCATCGAAATGACATCAGATCTGCCCGAAGCGATGTTTACAGCGATTTTCATCACCCTGGCGCTACGGCGAAAATACTGGGTGCTGCTGGTCTTGAGCATTATCGCTGCATCAAATCGCGAAGCCTCCGCTTTTGCCGGAGTGATCTGGTTTTTCCTATACGGACTTGATGAAAAATGGAAAATAAATTGGCGAGAATCTATTTTCGCCGGAATCATTTCGGTGTTCAGCTATGCCTGCGCCTACGGGCTCCGATTTATTTTTGGAGGAACAAAGGCGATCAAGTCCAACACGCAGTTTCTGACGTACAGAGGCACTTTCTACAATATCAAGAACTTCATCCTGCACCCGACGCCCTTCGCCTGGGTCGGACTCCTTTTTTGTATTGGATTGCCGGGAGTCATGTTGATAATCGCCAATCGTGAATCGATGACTTTGGTTCAAAAAAGGCTATTGGCGGCAGCAGGTGCGATTGCGGCAATCTCAATTATATTTGGCAATATCACTGAGCCTCGGACCTTCATTATGTCGATAGTGATACTGACTTTTGTCGCCATCTGGTCAGAGGCAGTCTGCAAACCTGCATACGCAACCTAATCCGGAAATATGGAAAGCATCGCGGGCGGGAACGGTCCGGCCAGGACCGGTAAGGTCATTAACTGGAAAAAGGAATGGCCAGTTTGCATTCTGCTTAGCGTTGCTTTCGGAATATTTGTGTGCACCGCATCCAACAAAGCCCTCAACCGACAGGATCACCGGTCAGAATCTGTTGAAATGGAACACAATATTCTCAGGGGCCAACCTTTTCATCACGGGGCAAAGTTGATCTATGTGCCAGCCTGGCAGAATCGAATCTTATTTCCCGCTTTGCTGGAACTCGGAACTCGTCTGGGTGTCCTAACGCCAAGCGGATGGTACCTTCTTATTCGGCTATTGATCAGCATCGCAATGTTTACTTCGTTCTGGCTCGTCCTGAGATCGGACGCACAAGCCGAGATTAAGCTTGCCAGTGCTGGGTTGTTGCTGCTGGCTTATAACCTTGTCATAACATTCATGAGCGCGACCGAAATGACTTCGGATTTCCCGGAGGCAATATTTGCTGCATTTTTCATCGCTGCCTCCCTCAGGCGAAAACGCGTGGTGCTGTTGGTTCTGAGCGTTATCGCGGCGGCAAACCGCGAGTCTGCTGCTTTTGCCGGGGTAATCTGGTTTTTTCTTTATGCCATTGATGAGCGCCGAAAAATTAACTGGCGAGAGACCGGATATGCGGCCTTGGTTTCAATTTGCAGTTACGGTACCGCGATCGCGATTCGCTATGCGTTTGGCGGAGCGCAGGCAGTGAAATCCAAAACCCAGATACTAATGTTGAAGGGCAATTATGATTCGGTTAAAGATTTTTTATCGCATCCGACACCGTTTTCATGGGTTGGACTCATCTTTTGTTTTCTGGTACCGGATCTATTGTGGATCGCTGCTAATCGCAAGAGCCTTACTTTACACATAAACGTCTGATGATGTCAGCGGCAGCTGTGGCATTTATTTCTCTTTTCTTTGGCAGTCCTGCGCAGCCAAGGATTTTCGTTACCCCAATGGTACTGCTGATTTTTGTTGGTGTGTGGTTAGAGATGAACCGGAAAACGTCCTGCGAAGATCAATACGAGCTTGCCGTCAATCAGTTTTCCGGCGGCAATTAAAAACCTTTTTCATCGGTCCAAAGGAATACAATATGTTTAGCGCTATACCAACAGGAAAGCCGGTAAACTGGACCAGAGAATTGGTTATCTGTCTCCTGCTCAGCGGTTCGTTTGCGATATTTATATGTATAGCGTCAGACAAATACGATAATCGAGACGCTCGCCGGGCGGAGTCAGTGGAATTTGAGCGCGCTATTTTTCATGGACAGCACTATTACAGCGGAGGACGCCTGGTTTATACGCCACCATGGCAGAATCGAGTCTTGTTTCCATCCCTGCTTGAACTTGGTATTCACATCGGTGTATTCACGCCGATAGGGTGGTACGCGCTTTTAAGACTCTTATTCGGTTTTGCAATGTTTGTAACATTCTGGTTTGCGCTGAGAATGGAAGCATGTGCTAGTTTTCAACTTTCCGGCGCGGGCCTGTTGCTGCTTACGTACTGTTTCTTTTGCACATTCAGCACTCCGTTCGGTATGACCTGCGACTTTCCTGACGCTATGTTTATAACTTTGTTTATTGTCGCATCGCTGCGACATAAACGAATCCTGCTGTTGATCCTGAGCATCATAGCGGCCGCAAATCGTGAGTCTTCTGCTTTTGCCGGCGTCATTTGGTTCTTCCTATATGCTGCGGACGATAAACGCAAGATCAACTGGAAAGAGGCTGGTTTCGGAGCGTTGGTTTCAATATCCAGCTATATTTCTGTAATCGCGCTTCGATATGCCTTTGGCGGGGCTCAGGCAATAAAATCAAACACTCAATATTTACCGTTCAGAAACAATTTTTATAATGTGATGGAGTTCGTTCACCATCCCACGCCGTTTTCATTTATTGGGTTGATTTTTTGTATGACGGTGCCGTGCCTAACCTGGATATTACTTAATCGAGAGTATCTGACCTTCACTCACAAACGACTACTGATGGCAGCTGGCGCGGTGACTGTTATTTCGCTGGTTTTCGGCAATGCCGGCGACACCAGAATTTTTATTCCGTCCATGGTGATGGTGATTTTTGTTGCCGTAGGAGTAGAGGCAGTTTCACAACTCAATAACCGAATCAGTTACCCAAAGACTGCTACTATTTCTGCTGGTTAAATCCCATCATGGTCAGAAAATCAGGCTCAGAATAAAACCAACCAGTACAGGTTGTCCGTGGAATTGTTCCCTCAAGATTGGTTACCCGATGCTGATATCCATTTGAGACCTGAAAGATAAAAGCGTCTCCCAGACCTGTATTTGCGATTTCAACCATCATCTTTTCGGTGGCTTTTTCTCTTAACTGAAATACGCCACCGATATAAGGTTCCGGGCTGAGATTGATACTGATACCGACCAGTCGTGTAGGTTTGGGGTCGTCATGCCAATCCAGAAAATGGCTTGTGCCGGGCGATTCGCGACGTATTCGACCGAGAAAACTCCGAATCTTTTCACAGCCAGTTATCTTTTCGACGATTTGAAATAATTCGGAATTATTCAGCATCATCGACATTATTCGGATAGCGGGATTGTCCGGGCTGATTCTGATCTCTTCGCCCAGCTTTCTTTTCTGATTGTTATAATATGCGGGAAAGAAGTCGGCTGCTTCGATATGATCGACAACTCGTTTTAGAATGGAAGGCTCAATTAATTTGGGGAGTCGCAAAAACCGGTTTTCCGAATATGTGGCGCGCATATTCGCGAGGTGACTTTCATCGAATACCAGTTTTCCCGAACCTGTGATTTGAAGCATCTATTGATCGCCAAATTTGCCTTCTTTACAGAAACGCAGCAAGCTCTGAAAGTCGGGATAGGAGTGAAACCACCCAGCTCCCGCCGTTCTGGTTGCAGTACCTTCAAGCAAGGTTGTCCGGTGTTCGATCTTGCTTGAGATTCGAAATATCACCGCATCACCTAACCCCGTATTGGCGTTTTCCGCCAGAATCTTTTGCGAGGCTTTATCTCTCAATTGCAGGACAGCGCCAACAAATGGCTCTTTACTGAGATTGACGCTGATCCCAACTAAACGGTTGTTGTGATTATCATCGTGCCAGTATATTTGATGGTCTGCGTTGGGCTGGCAAAGATAGATCCTCCCCATAAAATTTCTAATCGGTGTAATTCCGGTGATTTCCTCAACTACTTTGAATAGCTCGGAATTATTGAGAAGCATGGTCAACATATTCGGTGCGGGACTGGTCGGATCGACTGCCATCTCATTTCCGACGCGCAGGCCGGTCTTGTTGCTGAAATAAAGGTCCTTTGATAATTGTACGGCTTCCAGATGATGGAGCATTCGGTTGAGAATGTTGCCTTCGATAAACGAAGGCAGTCGCACCAGGTGCTGCTCCCTAAACTGATCGCGCATCCGGGGCATGCAATCACGATCAATCATTAGTTTTCCCGTACCTGTTAATTGCAGCATACATCATTAAGCTAGTTAGAAAGTATCGAAAAGAATATACTTTCGCCCCGGAGAAATCCATACGGATTCCGACGGAGAATCGGGTTTTGCAAATGACAGGAGAGTTGATCGCTTCGGTGTTAAGCGGCGGGTGGAGACAACAGCCTCCGCCGCTGGAACTATCAGGCGAGCAGCTCGACGAAATCTCTGAGTTGTTATTGGGTTCAAGAGCGGGAGCCCTTGCCTGGTGGAAGGTACAGCATTCTAATCTTCGCGATACCGTAACGGCCAGAAAGCTGGAAGGCGCATTTCGGGTGTACGCCATCGAAAAGGTGGTACACCAGCAAACT
>DASRDY010000332.1:0-1238 GCA_035652355.1 Blastocatellia bacterium | reverse complement strand
CAGTCGATTATCTGCCCCGTCGTACGAATAGGATTCGGCGTTTGCCGGCAGCATCGCACTCGGCGGGTGCGTTGCAGAAATCAGTCGGTCCGATGCATCGTATCCATACACATGGGTTCCAAAAAAATCTTGAACTTGCGTGATGTTATCACCCAAGTCATAGGAATAGAGATTTGCAACGATCGTGGATCCTGCTTTTGAATCGCTCACAGAGGTCGCTCTCTCGCCGGCGTCGTAGGCAAAGTTCGCAGTAACACCATTCGGATATCCGATGGAGGTCAACACGGAATTGTCATCGAAGCCAAAAGAGAATGATTGATTCTTGTGATTCGTCATACTAGCTAAGCGATCCAAGGCATCATAGACATACGATACCGTCCCAAACGGCGTCGTCATGGAAGTTCGGTTTCCTGCTGGATCATAACTGTACTGCACCTGATAATTGATGTTTTCCAGAGCGTCCGATTGCGAATATCTCACCAATTGACCTTCAGTGTCATAATCATATTCCACCGTTAGCCCATTCCCAGTAACGATCGTAACACCAGGGTTTGTCTGATTGATCTGTATCGAATCATCTGGCATCTGGATGGACTTTATCAGCCCGGAAGCCTCATATCCGATTGTTATGACGTTGCCATTTCTATCAATCGTCTGAATCATCCGTCCGTTTGAATCGTACGAAAGCGCAACCGTCTTGCCATTCGCGTCCCGCATCGAAGTCGCTTTGCCCTCATTGTCAAAAGCAAATGCCGTGACGTGTCCATTCCCGTCAGTCGCTTGAATCAGTGCGGAATCGGAGGTCCTGTAGGAATAAGTTACCTGTTCGTTGGACGGTCCGATCACACTCAGTAGTTCAGAGCGAGGGCTATAGGAATAACTTCGTGTCCGATTGCCTGGCGCAATACTCGAAGTTAGCCTGCCTAAGGCGTCGTAAGTGAATTGAGTTTGCCTCCCTAATTTATCTGTAACAGAGGCTAGGCGGTGCAAAGAATCGTAATTCAGGGAAATGGTATTGCCCATGTAGTCGGTAAAAGTTGCCAACCTGCCGTATGCTGTATATGTTGCGCTCAAGGACTTGCCAAGTGGGTTTGTCACCGCGCTTACTTTTCCGTTCGCATCATATGAGATCGTAGTTCGATTATTCCGTGCGTCGGTTATCGATGTAACCCGGTTCGATGCATCCACGGTCCATGAGAAAGTATTACCCAAAGTATCTGTAGCACCGACAAGTCGAC
>DASRDY010000331.1:0-10672 GCA_035652355.1 Blastocatellia bacterium | reverse complement strand
CCATGATCGAACGCCTGTTGCCAATGGAAATTCCGATATTCGCAGTAGCGCTGTTCGATGGTCAACCAATTTCGATTGCGTGTGGATTTCATTACGCGCAGAAATTTACTGGCTATCTCTTGACTTACGACGAAGCCCAATCCAAACACTCACCGGCAAAGCTACTGATCAAATTATTAATGACAGAGATGATCAATAAAGGCGTGACCGAATTCGACTTCGGTCGCGGCTCGGCCGAATACAAACTGCGCTTCACCAACTGCATTCGAGAAAACCATGCGGCACTGGTTTACAGCGACCGTTTTCTGAGCGTCCTGGCTACAATCGATCAGACCCGTCACCAGCTGACCGACACTATCAAAACAAAGATCAAGGAAAACCATAACTTCCAACCGATGGTTCAAACTTATAAGCGGATCTCCCGCAAAATTCGACGGCTTCGGTTTTAACTTCAGTAATAAACTCCCGCAGTATCTACTTCCCTTTTGCGGCGGTGATCTGCGGCATCAGAATATCTTTGACGTAATGCCAATAAGGAACAATCGCGAGCGCGGATTTTGCATATTCCTCAGCCGCCGTCGGATTCGGGTTTTTGAGGTTGAGATTGGACCAGGCAAGGTTCATCAACAGTTCCGGCTCGCCCCAGGACGGATTTAACGGATCCGTGGCGGCGGACCTCCTTTCACGCGCGACTTTCAATCCACGATTATATATTTCCAAAGCCTTGTCTTCGCCGCCACCGTTCTCTGCACCGATATACCAGGCTCCCGCTCCCAGAACCCACAGCAGACGTGGGTTCTCAGGATCCGTGTCTTTTGCCTCCCGCAATAACTCACGTACTTTATTAAGCAAATCTTGAGTCAGTGTCTTATCGTTCTGGTGGATATACATTCTACTTTCAAGACACGCAGCTGCCGCGGTTTTCGCATCATTAAAACCAGTATCCCTGTCTATGGCGAACTGAAATTCTGTAACTGCCTGTTTTAGCTCCTGATCCAATTCACCAAAGTCGATCGAATCGTTGAAGCCATTAAGTGCCATTCGCCACATCGCGAACCCACGCCAATATCGAACCTTTGCCTCAAACTGCTTGTCGTTAACGTATCGATCAAGATCGTGATAAAGCTTCTTCAACTGAGCACGATTTCCTTCATAATCCGCGCGCTGAATCTGTTTGACGATTTTTACGATCTGTTCACGCGTCGATTCGTGCATAGTCATTGTCATTTCGGACGACGCGTGAACAATCATCGATTCCAACACCCATAAGCAGAACACAACAGTTTTAAAGCATCTGAGCAAATTCATGGTCATAATCCTTTTTAATTGATGAAATCTCGCAATTTGGATCGTAAGAGTAAAGGGAACCTGAAGCGATTGATTTGTGATGAACGCCGTTGCACCCTGGATAGAAGCGTCTGTCGGAACAACGAGCAAGCACTGATCGTCGAACGGTGTAAAAGCGCTATTAAAAGAAGCCAGCCGAGCTGATAGACTGCTGCCCGGCTTTTCGTATGACTGTAAAGAGTATTGGTAACAAGATTAACGTTGTTCGTCACGAAAAGATGCTCGGTGATTCCGAAAACGCAGTATCATCAAAGCAAGTAATCTGATTCGACATGACGCGGCCTAGAATAATGTCAAAACGTCATTGGCCAATTCTGTTAGCGGTGGTTGCTGTTTGCACAGTCTTTGCCTACCTCAACGCTTTGGGCATTTACCTGAGCAGTAACAGGGGAACTCCGTGGGGGTATACGCTCTTTTTTGAGCTAACGAATTGGTATCTTTATATTCTGCTCGCGCCGTTTGTTATCAGGCTGTGCCATCGTTTCAGGATCGACCGCGAGAATCTGACTAAAACGATCATCGCCCATGTTCCAATAGCTTTATTGTTCACGATCGCTCATTCAGTCCTGCTGACGGTGATTACAAATGTGCCGGTGTACGGAACTCGCGAGTTGTTGAGGTTCGTTAAGAGTGGATACCCTGTTCTGATTTTCGATTTCCTCTTCTCTGTCGTTGTATATGTGATGATTTTATCGCTGACGCATGCAATGGACTATTACAAACAGTATCGCGAAGAGGAACTGACGGCATCCGAACTCAAAGCTCAACTGGCACAGTCTCAATTACAGGCGTTAAAGATGCAGCTTCATCCGCATTTTCTATTTAATACTCTGAATTCGATTTCCGCATTACAGATGGAAGACACGGATGCGGCGCAAAAGATGACCGCGAGGCTCGGGGATTTTCTTCGATTGACTCTTGATAACGTCGGCTCGCAGAAAGTGACACTGAAACAAGAGATGGAATTCCTGTCCTGTTATCTGGATATAGAGCGAGTTCGATTCGGTCGCCGTTTAACCGTGAACGTGAACATCGAGCCGGATGCTTTGGATGTCAGTGTTCCAAATCTGATTCTTCAGCCGATTGCAGAAAACGCAATCAAGCATGGAATAGCCTCGCAGATCGCGCCAGGTCGAATAGACATCTCGGCCCGCGTTTCGGACCATTCGCTGAAAATCGAAGTCAGCGATAATGGACCCGGACTCCGCAACAACGGAACTGATCCCAGAGAAGGAATGGGATTGACTAACACACGCGAGAGGCTGGAGCGACTTTATGGGCGAGACTACAAGTTTGAAATGGACAATGGTGCCGAGGGCGGGCTCTCGGTAAAGCTTCAGATTCCGATCCAAACCGGTATTGCAGGTTGTTAAATCGTCTTCTCAAAGAAGCAAATGATAACAGTCATAATCATCGACGATGAGCCTCCGGCGCGAATGATAATTCGCAAGATGCTGGGAGACCATAACGAATTCGCAATCGTTGCTGAATGCGAGAATGGGCCCGAAGCAATTGCGGCCATCGAACAACTGCGACCTGATTTGATTTTTCTGGATGTCCAAATGCCAGAGGTCGATGGTTTCGAAGTGTTGAAATCGGTTGATTCGGATAAAATGCCTTTGGTCATCTTCGTGACGGCTTATGATAAATATGCGGTGCGGGCGTTCGAAGTTCATGCTCTCGACTATTTGCTGAAACCGTTTGACCGCGAGCGATTCGAACAGACTCTCGATCGCGCGCGAGATCAGCCCAGAGAGTCGAATAGAACAGAGCTCTCTGAGAGAATCCTGAGACTTTTAGCCAGCAATTCATCTAGGCCCCAATATCTGGAACGATTGATCATTAAAAGCGACGGTCGCATATTCTTTGTCAAAACAGATGAGATCGAATGGATCGAGGCTGAGGGAAATTATGTCTCGTTGAATCTGAAAAAGACAAAATATCTGTTCCGAGAAGCAATCAGCAGCCTTGAGAAACAACTCGACCCAAAAAAATTTCAACGCATTCATAGATCGTCGATAGTTAATCTGGATTCTATTAAAGAGCTGCATCCATGGTTTCGCGGAGATTTGAAAATTATACTTCGCGACGGAACTGAGTTAAGGATGAGTCACCGATACCGAGCAAACTTCGAGAAGCATTTCGGAGGTTCTTTATAATACCGGTCATAACAAATCTGTTGCCGTGCAGAATCCGTTTGACTTATATTAAGCGCGGGCGTATCAGAATCCCGAAACGGCTTTTATCCTGTTAGCCCAAACCCAATGCCGTCAAAGGATCTCGATGTAAATCTTGTAAACTTCTATTACGCATTTCCATTATGACTTTGAAGTTCCGTTGTTAGTGTTAACGATATGAGCGCTCAATACAAAATCAGCCTGCCGGACGGCAACGAATATATGGTTAATGATCTGGCAGAACTCCAACGGCTATATCGACAGGGCCAAGTAACCGCCGATGTGTTGGTGCAACCTGTAGGCAGGTATCAATGGTATCCGCTGAAAGAATTCTTCAATCTATCGGAATGGGAAACATTCGGTGACATTGGCACGGGAAAGTCAATCCCCCGAGATACGGTCGATCCTGCGGCTGCATATTACGGCCACGGTCCCTCTAAAAATATCGGACTCGAAAAGCCCAGTATCAGAGGGATGCGAGCGGCTGGGATACTTTTGTTTATCAATGCATTGATCGTGCTGACATCGTTTGCATACCGAGGATTTCACTCATCGGACATTACGCTGGGTCCGACCGCGCCTGTCGTAGCGATCATGGACGTTATAGTTGGAATTGCTTTAGTAACCGGTCACTGGCGCGCGTTCTCACTGGTTAGACTCGGCATTGGAGTTCTAGGCGTTGGCGGCAGGTTTTTTGCAAACGGCCAGTTCACAACACAAGCTGCCTTAGGCGCTGTTTTTCAACTAATATTTCTTGCAGGATTCGCCATCCTGTTAAGCAGTGAAGTCATTTCCCTGGTTCGAACCATACTTGGAGTCGCAACGGTCGGATTTGCATGGGTCGGGATTTCGATTGTTGCCTTTGTTTTTTCGCTTCCGACGATGAGACACAATGCAGAGGCGGCGCGGTTTCTAAAAGACGTTCAACCGTATGCGAAACCAGATCGACAGCTTAAAGACGTGGAGGCCGGTATAACAATGGATCTTCCGGAAGAGTGGTTGATGCTGAAAACGGATAATCCGTTCATGACCTCGCCTCACACACGAATGGTCATTGCAAATTCGAAAGAAGGCGCTTTAGCAATATTAATTATGCAGTACTTACCTTCGATGACAAGCGTGCAATCTGTTGATGATTACATTTCTTCGGTGGAGGAAAATGTCTCAAAAGGGACGACTTCTTTCAAAGAAATCACCCGATCTCGCGTAACATTTGGCAATGACGATGCAGAACGAGTTGAGCTCGCGTGGGAGCGCGACAAAAACAAATACCACGGATGGCGCACGGTTTGTAAAAGAGGCGACGTGTATTACATGTTGTCGTGCAGGATACTGGAAGGCCGACAGGATACAGCTTTTGTGAAGTATAAAGAGCTGGAGTCTCGATTCACTCTCACCACTTTCTCTGAGGACCAAAATAGCCCGAATCGATAATGTAGATCCATTCCGTGCCACAGGTTGCCGGCATGCGAGCCTGATTGTCAGGAGGCTACTCACTGCGGCTCTCTGATGAATACTTGTTGCCGTGTTATACTCTCGTTTTCGGATTGTCTATGGTTTCTCAGGAGGACCCAGCCTATGAGGCGTCTATCGATAGTTCTATTCGCAATCGTACTTTGTCTCAGTTTTTCAATCACCAGATCAGCGCGCGCGTTCGACGCCGGTTTTGATCAGAAGCTTATTCAGGGAATGAAATGGAGATTAGTCGGACCATTCCGCGGTGGTCGCGTTCTGGCTGTCGAAGGTGTTCCTGGCGAACCTAACACCTACTACATGGGCGGAGCGTCCGGAGGCGTTTGGAAGACAATGGATGGTGGACATAACTGGACGCCCCTTTTTGATCATGAAGCCGTTGCATCGATCGGCAGCATCGCTGTCGCCCCATCCAATCACAACATAATTTATGTCGGAACTGGAGAAGCCTGCCCTCGCGGCAATATCACTTACGGTGACGGAGTATATAAGTCACTCGATGGCGGCAAGACGTGGAAGAATATCGGACTGAAGGACAGCCAGCATATCGGCGCCGTTATTATCGACCCAAGAAATCCTGACATCGTGTTTGTCGCTGCACTGGGTCATATATATGGCTCTAACGAAGAGCGCGGCGTGTTCCGAACTACGGATGGCGGTAGGACTTGGTCCAAAGTTCTGTACAAAGACGAAAAGACCGGAGCATCCGATATCGTTTTCGATCCGCACAACAGCAACATCCTTTATGCATCGCTGTGGGAGGTCTATCGCACTCCATATAGTCTGAACAGCGGCGGCCCCGGCAGCGGTCTCTACAAATCAATTGACGGTGGCACAACCTGGAAGCATCTGGAAGGAAACGGACTGCCCGACGGCATACTTGGCAAGATCGGAGTCACAGTTTCCGCTGCGGATTCAAATCGAGTTTACGCTTTGATCGAAGCAAAAGACGGTGGCCTTTATCGCTCCGACGACAGCGGCGACAGTTGGACCAAAGTTAACGAAGACGGCCGCATACGCCAGCGCGCGTGGTATTTCAGTCACATCTTTGCCGACACCAAATCTCCTGACACGGTTTATGCACTGAATACCGGAATGCTCAGATCCACAGACGGCGGCAGAACATTCAACCTGTTGCCAGCTCCGCACGGAGATCATCACGGGCTATGGATTGATCCGGACAATCCGCAACGTCTTATTAATGGAAATGACGGCGGCGCGACTATCTCTACAGATGGCGGCAAGACCTGGACGACACAGGAAAACCAGCCGACGGCACAGTTCTATCACGTTATTACTGACAACAGATTCCCCTATTACATCTACGGCGCGCAGCAGGATAATTCGACAATTGCCATCGCAAGCATGGACGACGATGGAGTAATCGGTCGCCAGGATTGGTATGCCGTCGGCGGAGGCGAATGCGGCTACATCGCACCCGATCCACGCGATGCAAACATCGTTTACGCCGGAGCGGAATATATCCTGACGCGATTTGATCGTCGCAGCAATCAGGCTCAGGACATCAGTGTTTGGCCACTGGACGTATCAGGTCACGGCGCGGAAGATTTGACTCATCGTTTCCAGTGGACATCGCCGATGTTTTTGTCTCCGCATGATCCCGACGTGATGTATACGGCCGCTGAACGAGTTTTCAAATCCACCGATCACGGCGCAAGCTGGAAAGCCATCAGCGATGACCTGACGCGAAATGATAAAAGCAAACAGAAACCTTCCGGTGGTCCGCTGACAAAAGATATCACCAGTGTTGAATATTACGATACAGTCTTCGCACTTGCCGAATCACCCTTAAAGAAAGGCATGATCTGGGCAGGCACCGATGACGGGTTGGTTCAACTGACAACCAACGATGGCGGAAACTGGACGAACGTCACCCCTAAACAGATGCCTGAATGGAGCATGATCAGCATCATCGAAGCTTCGCCGTTGGATGCAGGTACGGCGTATATAGCCGTGGATCGCCACAAGCTGGACGACAATAAACCTTACATCTACAAAACCAATGACTCGGGAAAATCGTGGGCGCTGAAAGTGAATGGAATCCCGGCCGGCGCATACGTTCGCGCGGTTCGCGAAGACCCTAAACGTAAAGGGCTGTTATATGCCGGAACAGAGATCGGTGTTTTCTTTTCGCTGGATGACGGTGAGAATTGGCATCCGCTGCAACTTAATTTGCCGACGGTGCCGGTTCACGATCTTGTAATCAAGAACGACGACCTGGTGGTCGCTACTCACGGACGATCATTCTGGGTGCTGGACGATATTACACCGCTTCGTCAGATCGATGCGAACACAGCAAACTCTGCATCACATTTGTTTACGCCAGCGGCGGCCTATCGCCTGCATTACCCTGACCAAGTCGATTCGCGCCATCCTGTGGGCGAGAATCCGCCAGCCGGAGCAATCATCGATTATTATTTCAAGGAAGCGCCGAAGAGCGAAGTAACCATCCAGATTTATGACGGCAAAGGAAAGCTGGTACGCAAACTCTCGAGCGTTGAAAATAAGGAAGACATTCAGCCGCCTGAATGGCCGGATCAGGTGCGGGAGGTTAAGACGATCCCTGCGAATGCCGGACTCAATCGTTATGTATGGAACCTAAGATATGACGATCCGGTTAAAGTACCCGGTGCATTTTACAGTGGCAGCGGGCCGCGCGGACCGCTTGTGCTTCCCGGTAAGTATGAATTGAGAATGACCGTTGACGGCAAGACTCAATCGACGACATTGGAAATTCTGTCTGATCCTCGCGCAAAGGTGGCAGCAGCGGATCTCGAAAAACAGTTCGCCCTCTCGAATCAGGTCTATCAAAGTATCAGCACATTGCACAGCGCAATCAATCAGGTTAGGGATTTGAAAGCGCAGATTCAGTTGCTGGACAAACGATTCGAAGGCGATGCGAAAATGCAGGCAATGCTGAAGATGGCCGACAATCTTGCTACAAAGCTGTCTGCGGTCGAAGAAAAACTAATTCAGGTAAACATGAAGGGATCTGAGGCAAACCTGGCGTTTCCGAACATGCTGAATGAAGAGTTCGACACGTTCGCCTCCAGCGTCGAATCTGCCGACGCCGCTCCGACCGAACAACAGTATCAGATTTACAAAATGCTAAGCACAAAACTGGAGACGCAGCTTGGCATACTCGATCAGATCATCTCGACGGATGTCACCTCGTTTGGCGACGCCGCGAAGAAGGAAAACATTCCGATTCTTCAGGTGTCGAAAGGCAAACGATAGTTGTCATCCTGTTTATCTGAGAATCTGATCGCGCACGCTGGTCGAGCTCATCCTGTTGAGCGGCCACAATCTCATTTCGCCGGTGATGAGATTTACAATTGCGCGGACTAAAGCTAAAGTCCGCGTCACGATTTTGATCAGATTCTCACTTAACTACTGCCGTGCATTCGATTTCCACTCGTGCGCCTCTGGCTAACCCCGAGGTGCCGAATGCGCTACGCGCGGGAAGATGACCTTTCGGAAAATAGGTAACATAGACTTTATTCATGTCCGGCCATTCCTTCATATCCGCCATCATCACTGTGCATTTAACAACTCGACTGAATGATGAGCCGTTAGCCTTAAGGATTTGACCGATATTTTCCAACGCCTGTTTCGTTTCCGGCTCGATGCCTCCCGGGGCAAGATCAAGAGTTCCGGGAACAGTTCCGATATTGCCTGATATGTAAAGCATCTTCCCTACACGAACTGCCTCGGAAAACGGCAGGTTCTGTGAAGTGTTTCTTTCAGAAGAAATGTATTGAATATCGCCCTTTGCGGTGGTCGTCTTTCGTTTTGTTTTACTGGTTGACTGCCTGTTGTCTTGTTGTTGACGTCCAAATATGCCCGAAGTCAGAACCAGTCCTGCACACAGAACAGCCGTTAATAAAGAGATAGTTTTCATGCGACACGTCCTCTCGATGGGTGATTTCTACTGCTTGATGATTTTCGAAAGGCGAGTATACACGATCCCATGTACCAGGAGCATGTCGCCGGTAATGCAGGTTATTCGTACCGCAGTGCTGACATCGGGTCCGATTTTGCCGCTCGGTATGCGGGAAGAAAACCCGCCAGCAATCCGGCCACTGTCAGGGCGGTTATTCCAGTGATAAATGACATCGCATCGTTCGATTTTAGACCGAATAATAGTGAATCCGCCGTCTTCGCAACAAATAACGTAGTCACCGCCCCAGCGGCCAGGCCGACCAGTAGCAACATCGCGACTTCGGTGATTATCATTTTGATTACCTGAGTTCCTGTTGCCCCAAGCGCGATCCGAATGCCAATCTCATTACGCCGCTGCGATACCGTATAGGACATAACTCCATACAAACCAATTATGGCCAGCAGCGCAGCAAGCGCCCCGAAAAATCCAGACAACATCGCCATCAACTGCTCCGGCTTCAGCGATGCGTTGATTTGATCTTTCAGCGGGTGGGCATTCATCGTGATGTTCGGATTAATTTCCGCGACAGCCTGTCTGATAGCGGAAAATGTCTCTGCCGAAGATGAATTTGTTCGAATAAGCAGCTCGGCCGTAAGGTCCGTTTGCTTAACCTGTGAATCAGCCTTGTAAATAATGGGCGGAAAAGTCTCTCTTAGATCATCGTATTTTGCGTTCTTCACAAGCCCAACGATTTGAAATATCGGATCAGGTTGACCTGGCCGTACTTCAAAGTGAAAAGTCCTGCCAATAGGGCCCTCGCCGTTGAAGAACACATGGGCAAATTCTTCGTTTACGATTGCCACTCTCTGCGATGTCGGTGTATCCTGGTTATTGAAATCTCGCCCCGCGATCATCATTGTACCTGTCGCATTGAAATAGTCGTTGCTGACCTGATTAACAAATGAGACTCGCTTCGCCTGTTGATCTACCAGAACATTTTGTCGCCAGGTCGATCCTTCAATTGGCGCATTTACGACCGTGGCGGCGGCCTTTATTCCCGGAACAGTCCGCAGCCTTTCCAGCAATTCGCGTTTGAGGTCAGCAATCCCGATATTCGCCGAGTTCGCTCGCGCCATATTAAGATTTGCCAGCAAAACGTTATCGACTTGCATTCCGCTATCAACCGTCATCAGATTGCGCAAAGTCTTAACGAATAGAAGCGCGCCGATCATCAAGACTAGTGAGATCGCGATCTGCGACACAACCAGAACCCGTCGCAAATCAAACCTTCCTGCGGTAGCAGTAATATTTCGACCGCCTGATTTCAAAACCGAGGCGGGAGCGCTGGCGGTTGATCTGAATGCCGGTATTAGCCCGAATATAAACGTAGTAAGAACGGCCAGTCCCATAGCAAACAGCAAAACGCGCCAATCCAGACTCAGATCAAATGACAATCCCAGGAATCTTATGAGGAAATCGCTGAGAGTCTTCGCAATGAAGATGCCAAGAAACGATCCGATTGCCGCCAGGATGAAGCTTTCCAGCAGCAACTGCCGAATCAATCGCGGTCGTGAAGCACCCACAGCGAGTCGAATGGCAAATTCACGCTCGCGGGAATTGGCCCGCGCCAGCATCAGATTTGCCAGGTTCGCACAGGCTATTAGTAAGACGAACCCTGTTATCGCCATCAACACCAGCAACGGCGTATTGTATGTCGATCGCAATGAGGACACGCCGGTTCCCGCCGCAGATGCGCCGAGCACAAAGCTCA
>DASRDY010000330.1:0-3839 GCA_035652355.1 Blastocatellia bacterium | reverse complement strand
TACTGGTGCCGGCAAAAAGACAGCCAATTACATCCTGGTGTCCAGGGCTTGAAAAATCAAATCGGCTCAAATTTTCATGAAGTAGAAATCAATGGCTTCGATGAGTTGATGCAGGAGTTGAATTCGGCTCTCGCGAATGATTTCCGTCACGCGGGTGAACCTGTAGCGCTGCGCGAGCGAATGGTTGAGGCGGGCAGATGGGATCACGAAGTTATGAACGAAACAGGAATCGATGATCTCGATCGTGCCTTACTGCTTTCGACGCTGACGAAATATTGCGAGGAGCTTCGACTCGGACCATTCAAAGAGGAACGAATCGTGGAGCTGGCCGCGGAACTCGGCCTGATCTCCAATTCGTCAGGTCAGAGAAGATGCACGAATGGCGGATATTTACTTTTTGGGACTGCGGTCCCTAAATATTTTCCGCACGCGCAAGTTGCTGTAACGATTGCCGATCGGAGAAAAGTTGTATTCGAGGGCAATCTTTTAACCCAATACAAGAACGTGATGGAGTTCCTCAATACTGAGGAAATCAATCCCTTATTGCGCATCAAAGCGGAAATAGGTTCACACGAAAGCCGCGCGTATCCAGCACGGGCGCTGCGGGAGTTAACAGTCAATCTTTTGATGCATCGTGATTATCGAGCGAAAGAAATCGCTAACATCGAAGTCGAGCCTGCGTCGAAAATCATCTTTAGAAATCCAGGAGGACTGATGCCGGATGTCTTGTCGCGGCTCAACAGGTCACCTGATGGAAAGTTCGTGCCATCTAGGGGCGTGACTTCGCAGCGAAATCCAATGCTCGCCGATATCTTCTATGGTTTGGGACGGATGGACAAGGCAGGGTCAGGTCTCGTGGATGTCGTCAAATGGATGATCGAACAGGGGGGTTTATCTGAATTTCAATCGCTTCGGGATAACACGTCGGTCTCCGCCGTTTTGAGACAGCCGGCACAGGACAAGCCAGAATCTACTACGGCGGTGCCACTCACGAATGCAGAAGTGTTTACGACAAATCTCCTACCATTCCTTGTCATGCCGGAATGTGTGCACTTCATTCCGTTGAAATACAAAAGAACGCGGCAAAGGCCGGTAGATCGCGAGGCCCTTTTAGAGCTTCCTCTGTTCATTTACCATGACGATTGCGTCATCAGTTTCGCTTCGCCCGATTTGTTTGCCAAATATCCAGAAGGTGAGCTCCTGTTCGATCGTTCGAGATCACCGGCGATTGAAGACATGTTGATAGACGAAGCCGATAAAAGACTTGTGGTATGGTTGCTACATAAACATTGGAGTATCTTTCTTCGCGATTTCACAGAAGACGGTTTACGGGTAAATCCGAAAGACAAACGCGCTTACTTTTGCCTCACATCGGGTTCCCGTAACGAGATTTCATACATATCCCGGCTCGGCAGACACATTAAGCGTGCTGTTGTTAAACAACGCGGCACTCCCGAAAAACTGTGGTACGAAAACGAAGGAATTTATTATCACGCTGAGGAGTTCAAGGGAGAGTGGGCGCTGCAAATTAAGCCTATGTATGTCTTTACGGGGACCGACGGATGCCAACCGCTGCCCGCGACCGCTCAAAGCAGGCGAGCGACACGACGATTCAAATTCGATCGAAATAAGAGTGTTGACGATGATTTGACATTCTGGTCGCGATACTTATCGCGCGGCGAGCCAGTAATCAGCATCGGAGGTGTCGGGGTAGACAACCTAATCGTTAATTCAACATTTTCTGAGATTGAAGTGCCCGTTTTCGAACAGCCTAACGAGTGAATATTAGAATCAACCAGCTTTCGGAGCCGAAACTCGAATTCGGTAACGGCGTTAAAGGCATCGACCCCAAGCCTGCGCTTACCGCTGGCGGTCCATTTGCCAGTGACTCCATTCGGGAAATTCAGCTCGGCCTAGTGTGTTTTGCGGAGGAGGAATATTGGATTCGCAGTTGGATCGAGAGAATGCACAACCTGATTTCGAGCGAAGAGACGAATGCAAAACGTTTTATCCAATTTCCAGGTTTGGATAAGGCATTCAGGTCTCGATTTACGATTCCAAACCGGTTTGTACGATACATCGACCGCAACAGATACGCTCGATTGATCGCGCAAAGAGATCACCGCGCGTTCGAGGAACTCTTAGAGTTGATCGCACAGCCGGTTCACTCTTTGTTCGGTGATGATCGACCGGCCTGCGTTCTGGTCGGATTTTCAGAGGAGCTGGCTACCTTGCGCGTTAGTAATCCGCGATTGAGCTACCAAGAGCAGCAGTTTCTGCAACGAATTCAGCGTGATGACGAAGCCAATCAACTCCAGCTCTTTGATCCGAGTGAAGACGAAAAGAGGTTCGCTGCTGAGCTTATCCCGCAGTCGGAAGAGCTGCTGTTTCGTAATTTTCATCGCGCATTAAAAGCTAAATGCATGGGGCTTCCAAATCCTGTTCCATTGCAGGTCGTAAGACGCCAAACTTATATGTCGGACGAAGCAAAGCAGAGCGACGCGACGCGAGCATGGAATCTTGCGGTCGCGATTTATTACAAAGCTGGCAATATCCCGTGGCGACCGGCTGATCTCACAAAATCAACATGTTTTGTTGGCCTGTCTTTTCATCATCTGAAGCGACGATCTGGCGACTTAGTGTATGCGAGCCTAGCTCAAGCTTTTTCTACCGATGTCGAACCATTCACGCTTAAGGGCGCTTCGGTTCCGCATGATCAAACAATAAACAAACGGCCATATCTCACGGCGGCACAGGCGGCGAGCCTCACAGAAGATGTTTTGCGCAACTATTCCGATCGCGCCGGAGGACTTCCGTCACGAATCGTTATTCATAAAACCTCGCGATATCAACCCGACGAACAGAAAGGGTTTCGAGACACCGCACTATCATCTGTCGGTGCGTGTGATTTGGCCTGGCTTAATCCGACTGGCTTTCGATTGCTGCGGCGAGGAATGAAAGAACCGGCTCGTGGCACGCTCTGCACAATTGCAGATGATAATCATTATCTGTTTACTACAGGATACGTGGAGTGGTGGGGAGAATATCCCGGACCTCATATACCCTCGCCCGTCCAAGTCGGTTCGCCTTTCAAGACCGATATAGAAGAACGTTCGCGGGAAATTCTCGCGCTTACGAAGATGAATTGGAATAGCGCAGATGGCCTCGGTCGAAATCCAATCACGATATCATTTGCGCGTAGAGTGGGAATGATCATGACCGAGCTCGATGAGGATGCACCACCGAATCCGCTCTTTCGATTTTACATGTAGGGAAAAGACACCCGTTATCTAGGCAAAAGTTCCAACGTTCCGTTTCGGCGGATGAAGGCAAGAGGCGACTGTAGGGAGTCGTCTTGGACAATATAGAGATCGCCGAAATAGCCGGGGCCACCGGTGATGTAATCAAACTTGACGCCGTAAACCAGCGATCTGAAATCATCGACGGTTACATCGTCTTCGAGGCCCCAGCCCTCGCGCACCTCGGGAATGGCAATAATCTCCCGCCATTCAGTTTCCGAAAGCTGCATTGGTTCGTGATTTGGCATAACATTTTGCTTAAATTGATAATCGGCCAATATCTGTTCGTTAGGCTAATTATATCAGCTTTCCGAACGTTTCGGAAAGGTGGGTTATCCACAGGCCGACTTTAGTCTGGGCAAAATAAAAGCCCGACAAAGCAAGGTCGGGCATCGGTTGCAGTTCGTTGTCTAGGTTAGTGATCCTGCTTGTCTGTCCGTTCGCGCGGATCTGTCGCGACCGGCTCCTCAGCGATTCTCGGTTGATCAGGATGAAGACGATTGAGACCGTCTTCAACGAAACGGCTCGCCAATTCCGTCA
>DASRDY010000329.1:0-5356 GCA_035652355.1 Blastocatellia bacterium | reverse complement strand
TTGACAACTTCGGAAAACCGATGCCTTACATTGACGTGAATGAAGATTTTTCTAAGGGCACCGTGGAAAAAGGCGTGTCATCCGAATGGAAAGACGGGATCGAGGCCCGCACGAAAGGAAAAGATGTCAGCCGCAGTAACTCTGTGTTTAAAGATGAATATGGCCTTAGTCTTTCGGGCCCCCCGCCGGCAACGATGACGCCGAAACCTTCAAATCCGACAAAGCCCTTAGGAACAACAAAAGCGGGATCGTTTACTCATGATTGGTACGTGGGCAGCGATACTACAGGAAAAGGCGTCCACGTTTCGCATCACATAGGCGTGTTTTACGCGGATCACGGTGAATATACCAACTTTGTCAGTCCTCCGGCCGCGGCGAAAAAGCCGTAGGGGTTCGCAAAATGCGCCGGTCTTCCGTTTCATAATCGTACGGCGTATTGGCCAAAGGGTCGCGGATCACCGAGGGAAATCGTGGCGTGGACTTCAGTCCGCGCAAATTGTAGAGCGCACAAGTTCAAACGAAACAGTCACGTACACTTGCTCTAACTGATGCTTTTGTATTCAATTCTGGTTAGGTGCATCGACTTGCGCGGACTAAAGTCCACGCCACGATTTTTGCCAATTTGTTGCACAAAATCAGACTTTGGCCAACTGCTGTCACACGTGTCACAGTTCAATAACTGCCGTCCTGTCTATAAATAAGACTGTGACACCTGGTGTGACACTTATTTAATAAGGCCGGAATTCGGCCATATGGGGTCACAGCAAACTGGACAGATTGATTAGCGCAAATTCTGGGCCAACATGTTGCAAAAAAGGGCGCCTTGCGAGATAGCATCATCCAGGGCTACGTGAGTGTAAGGCAGGTCATCAAACCAGTATTTTGGCATATTGCTTTTTACGACACTGGTAAAGTCGGTCTTCAACATCGCCATCGCATAAGACTTTATGTCCAGAGCGTAATGCGAGAACGGGCTTTCACCGGCGAAGCTATGCAAATAATAAGTAATGAACATAAAATCGAACGGAGCAGGATAGGCAAGGAAGACCGGCATTCCCGGCAGGTTCTTGATCCACGAAACGTATTGAGGCATTACTACTGACGCAGGCTGAAGGTTCTGTCGGCATTTCTTCCAGGCTTCCGGCTGAGTCTTCCACCATTCGGTCGTAGCCGGATCCGGAACAGCCCCCGGAATGGTTTCCAGATTGGCGGTGAATGTACTTAGCAGCCTCTTGTCCGCAAGGAATGCTGCCGACGCAAAACTGAGCATTGAATTGCGGCCTGGGATTGGACCATCCGCTTCGATATCGGTGCTTACATAGATTTCAGGCATCAATCCAACTTTACATCAATACGTAGTCATGACCCACTGATTTCTGCTTGCTTCATTGTGAAAACCAACGGGTTGAGCGCGTAATCAGTCAGTACGCCGACAATCTTGATTTCAGCGCCCGGTTTAGGCGGGCTCGCAACAGGACTCTGAAGAGTGATGCGAACGTCGGCGGTATTCGACTTCTGGTTGTCTTCGGATATTGCCGCAATGATCGTATCGCCGGTCGCAGATATAACTTTTACAGGAATGGAAAGTTTGGCCGCGCCATTCTTTTGTAATGACTGGATCGCTCGCCAGACCTTATCCGCTGCCTCTTTATTTGCAGGCGATGCATCTCGATACGACAGAATGAACTCCCAATCACTGAACGACATCGAAGAGACATCGTTCTGTTGCACGGCTTGAACGGCTATTTCGGCGGCGGTTGGTGCTCGCTTAATCGAGCCTGCAAAGCTCGGAGGCGGAACATTCTGATCGCCAATTGATGCGAGGATACTGTCCCAGCCATCGTCGCCACCGTGGTAGTTGTGGTACTTGGCCTTACCGTAACCGCTTATGGATTGAACCGCGGCTTTGTTGTCGCCTGAGAGTTTGATCGCTTTTGCGATGTACCAGAAACCATTGGGATCAATCGGTTTCATTTCTAATTCAGCAATACTAAGCTGATAAACGTCCTGCAGATTGTTCGGATCGATCTGAACCGATTTCAAATAGTAATCGCGAGCGGCGGCATAATCTTTTGCCTGCAAAGCGACGAATCCGGAGGCGCCGTTGAATATCGAAGCCATTCTATTTTGCAAATTCTTAAAGTCTTCGTCAGACATCTCGGCAGGCTTGTTCCACGTAGGCAGCAACTGCAGTCCACGAGCAGCTTGAGATTTAATCTCCGGCAAAAGCTGTGTCTTGCCACTGGTAGCTTGATTACGATTGATGAATACCATCACTGCAAGCGCTTGGACGTGGTTCTGATCGATGGCGAGAATGCGATTGGCCGTAGATTGAACTTTGTCGACATTTCCTCCAGCTTGATATGCACCCATTGCCTGCTCCAGCGCATCTAATATCACGACGCTATTTGGGTATTTCTCAATGAAGGCTTCCATTGCCGCAGCCTTCTGAACAGGATCCTGCATATTCAATGCCGTAATATACGCGTTGTATTCGGCCGAATCTTTGATCGTTTTTTGCTGGGCTTGGACAGAACAGACACCGATCACGAGAAGGACTGCGGTTGTCGCGATAATCACTAAAGAACGCATGGGACGCTCCTTACGCCAGACAGACCTATTTGAACTGGTGTTATTTCAGACTCCAGAAAGTCGGCGTTGGTGGTTTTAACTGGCGCTCTACTGCCAGCGCCACAAAACCCATCGTATACCGCGCATTGATTTCAAGCAACGGGTGAAGACCATTTTTATGTTCGAGCGCATCCATTCCGGCGGGTCCAGAATAGCCTTCGGCAAAAAGACGACGACCGACGATTTCAGCTACGCGTTCAAGCTCGGCTACGCGTTCGGCCGATGGTTTGCGGCCGAGAAGATAACCGGTGGCTGCGCCAGCTCCGTTTGTTTGAAGATCGCTGATGCCCAGTATCTCAATCTGGCCCGCTTCACCGATCATCATCTGGACACCATATTCCCGCACAACCTCCAGCCACGGTTGAAAGATCAATGTGTCGCCCAAGGAAAATCGTCGCGCGCACCATTTTTCCTGCGGAGATTCCAGAGTGGGACCTCTTCCAAGAATTCGATCACGAGCTGCGAAACCCATAGGGCTCTTGATTACCCATTTTGCATCGTTAGAAGATGCGCCGAGAGCGACTACGTGTTTCAGTTCATCAAGATTTGTTGCCGTTGCGGAACCAGGCAGCGCAATTCCCAGTTCTTTTTCAAGAGCATGACTGAACAATTTCGAATTAACTTTTCTTATAATGTCCACCTGAATTGCGCGAACGATCGCGCCAATCTTTTCGCCTGCTGCCTTGGCAGATTCGGTCCATCCCCAAGGGGTAAATTCCTTGTGAGCTTGATCTTTTGGGTCGTCTTCAGAAATCAAATCAACGAGGCGTGTTTTGGCTTCTCTAACGAAGTCATCAGACCACGGCGGCTTAGCGATAATGGCATCGCCCGGTGATGTGAGCCAAAGGAGTTTCTCTGCTAATTGACGATTGATTTGTTCAAAGATTGCAGGTCTTCGATAGTGGCCTGAAGCGGCCGCCAATTCCGTTTCGAAATCGGCGTTCATATACCAGATTCGGGAATGGGATTCCTGATTCAGCACGGACTAAAAAACTATTTCTTCGGCCGATCTCAATTTTGAGAAAGAGTTACCTAAAACTTCATTGTGATGATCGATGATCTGTTGCGCGGTCAGGGATCTGTCGTCCCAGGTGCTGTGACCATCTTTTACAAGAGTGACATTAAAACCAAGGCTGAATGCTCGCCTGCAGGTTGTGTCAACGCAATAGTCGGTTTGAATGCCGGTCAGGACAAGGTTATTTATGTTTCTTTGCGACAATTCGTTTTTCAGCGATGTTTCGTGAAAACTGTCAGGAGTATTTTTCTGAATGACCATCTCGCCGTTCGCAGGAGCTATAGCTGGATGGATATGCCATTGTGGAGTTCCCTTTTCGATCGGATCGCCAACTTCACCGTTATGCTGAATAAAAAATATCGGCGTGGACGAAGCCCGAGCCTTCCCGATCAACCGTTTTATTGTGGCAAGCAGTCTCTCACCAGAATAGACAGGCGGAATCAAAGGACTTTCGAACATTCCCAATTGCACGTCAATGATGAGCAAAGCGGTCTCTTTCATACAGGCCAATCTTAGCACATACGAAGAAACCGCTTCCGTATCAGGCGCTTTGCGCCGCCTGAGGTGTGAGAATTTCGAAGAATAGATCGTGCATTGCGCGAGTTTTTCCGAATGCGAGATCGGCTTCGCGGACGATCTTCAATCGGCTGTCAAACAGATTCTCCGGTGAAACAGCTAAATTCGGTGCTACTTCTATTCGAACCAAATCCTTGCCGCGATTGCCTTCAGGCGTCACTTCGCGCAATCCCTGACATTGATAACAGACGCCAGTTTTGTTTACTAATTGGCAGAGTCCTTCATAGCGATTCGTCATAGTTGATCTGGCAGAAGACAGGCTGTGACGGAAGACCGGTTCGGAAATGCCGATGATTTGTGCGGCCTCTTGTGCGGTGAACCCCAGGACTTCTTTCAACATGACCGCCGCCTGCTCTTCGGGCGGCAGTGTTCTGGAAATGCATGAAAAACAAAAGGCAATATGTTCGCGAATTTCATAGACGAAATCCTGCTGTCCCAGCAGAGTCCGCAAACCTGCTACTGCGTCGGGATCTTCGTCGGTGGCCTTTTCGCCTTTCAGTTGAGCTTCAGCGCTCCAGCGATTTTTCTGTCGCAGATGGTCCAGGCAAACGTGGGTAGCGATTCCAAACAGCCACGTTTTGAATTTAGCTTCACGGCGATACTGAGGCAAAGACTGCATTACTCTGACCAAGACATCCTGCAACAGGTCTTCCGCATTCTGTCGATGTGTAACCATTCGATAAATGTATGAGAATAACGGCTGTTGAAATTCCGAGAGCAGCTCTTCGAACGCAACGTTATCACCCCGGCTGGCTCGGTCTACAAGTTCGGATTCTTTGTTGTTTGACATTTTTGTCTCCTTAACCGGGACTTTAGCCTTGAATCAGCCGTTGCATTAATTGCAGTTGGTTGCCAGAATTATCGCGAAACATCGCCAGACGAACGACGCCGGGAACTTCTTCTTCGGATTCAAACTCGATTCCGGAGCGTGATAACTCTTTTTTTGCTGAGTTGATGTTGTCAACGCGCAGGACAACAACGGCTCCGGTTTGGTTGTTGTGTCTCGGATCAGCGGAGAGCCCGATCGATGGCCCCTGATCAGAGTGACTGAACATAGCCCATCCCGGCATTTCAAATACTTTTTTCAGGCCCAGCACAACGCCGTAGAATTTCTTTGCCTCTTCGATATCGTCA
>DASRDY010000328.1:0-61039 GCA_035652355.1 Blastocatellia bacterium | reverse complement strand
CGATAACATCCATGTCTGCCTGAGCCTGTTTTACTGTTACTCCGGGTTTGAGCTTTCCCGCTATGCGAAATCCGCGATAAGCCCGATCGGTCGAGCTATTGATGGCAGACGCCGGAAACAGCGTCCAGACGTCGATCTTATTCTCGGCCGGAAATGAAAATCCCTGCGGAGCGACACCGACAACAGTATGCGGCACCAGGTTCAGATTGATGGTCTTGCCGACCAGATTTGGATCGCCACCAAAACGGCGTTTCCACAATCCATAGCTGATTACTGCTACATATTGAGGGCCTTGCTTGCCATCCGAATCATTCAACATGCGTCCGGCAGCAGGAACCAAATCGAGCGCCGTAAACAGATCAGGCGTCACAACGGCTGCGGTGATAATTTCCGGAGCGCCGGTGCCGCTGCCCGACAAGCTATAACTATATGGTTGCCACAAAACCATATCGGAAAAGGATCGGTTCTGCGCTTTCCAATCTCGAAAATTGACGATTGATGCGCTGACCTGACTTAAGCCTTCGTTCTGCGGCTTTTCCCAAATATAGACCCACGAATCAGTATTAATATGAGGATAGGGTTGCAACAACACGGCGTTGACTATGCTGAACACAGCAGTGTTCGCTCCGATGCAAAGCGCGAGCGAAAGAATAACGACGGCCGTGAATAGCGGTTTTTTAACCAGCATCCGGATGCCATAACGCAGGTCTTGTTTGAGTCTGTCCATTGTTGTGCAAGACTCCTTCGTCGAAATGTTCATGCGGCAGGTTTTCTAGTCAGGTAGGATGAGATTACAGCAAAACCGTAAAGAGACAAACGGATTTAAGCGAGCAGAGCTTAACTCGTCAGTGACTTCGTCAAATACTGACTGATCAGCTTAACCTATTCATCACTTTGCTGAGTTCGTTTTATCCAGAGCAGCGCGCAGCCCCTTAGCCAGCTTCACCGCGTCATCATTCGCCCAGAAGTGCATGAAAAACAATCGCGGTTCCTCCGTCAGCATATGGCTATGCAGCGCCGTAACCTCGATCCCGTTATCCCGCAAAGCTCTGATCACCTGATTGACTTCGCTGCCAATCATCACGAAATCACCTGTGATTGCTGCCTTGCCTACGCCAGTCGGTTGAAAGTTGATCGCCGTTGCAGTTCCCATCGCGGGAGGCACTTCCATTCCTTCATCCGTGATCTTTTCGGCGCGAGGAATACTGAACTGGAATACGCCGCCATTGATTTTGCCGGTACGACCCATTGTCTGCTCAATCTGTTTAGTATCGATGCCAATATCCTGCGAAGCGGGAGCCGCGGTCGGATTCGGCGGCGGCAGCTTTGTCAACGCCATCGCATCGTGAATAGCTTGCGCCAGTTTAGCACCATCGCCGTGACCTCCAATGTGCATATACATAACCCGCGGAGATTCGTGCAAAACGTGGTTATGAAGAGCGGTCTGCTCGATGCCGTTTTGCTGCAATTTCGTCATTACCGGCGTTACTTCGTCTTCTGACAAAACCAGATCGCCCATCACCATCGCTTCGCTGCCCATCTTCTTGAATGCAACCCATCCACCAAGCGCCAGCGCCGGTTTCAGTTCTACTCCATTCACGGTAACATGCATGTCACCGCGCGGCAGGCTGAACTTGTACACATCGCCAGGTTGTAAAGCTCCACTACGTCCCATCGCGTCATCCACAGCTTTCCAGTCGGCCGCTCCCGTATCGGCGGAAGCGTTCGCCGCAGGCTGTGACGTAGTTCCGGAGCAGGCCGCCAAAATCGTAAACGCTATCAAAATCGCCATCGTTGTAAGATTGGGCAGTCGATTAGCACATCGTTCCAGTCGTCTCATAGTATTCCTCCTAAGTAGTTCCCATGGTCAAAATCAATCAAACTTTGTCTCCGTCTTTTTAAATCAACTATTTGACCACGGCATCATACACAATCATGCGCGCTACAGGCTTTCCGTTCTCCTGTTCTTCCGGCGTGTAGACTTGATGCGTCTTCTCATCAATTGCAAGGCTGTGAACTTTCTTCTGAACAGGAAAATCCTCATGCTTGCGGAAATGATCTGGATCATCAGCTTGAAAAACCGAAATCGCTCCGCTCGAACACGCTACGTAAACCCGTTTTAGGCCCGGATCATACTTGATCACATCGCCGCCCGCGGCCGTTGGGAGGTAAGCAATCGGCTTATGAGCGTCCAGATCGAACACCGTCATCTTGTCGTTTCCTTCACAATTAAGGAAAGCCCGATGATGCTCTGGGTCGAGCGTCATTCCGTGATTGCCTTTGCATTCGCCGACGGGATACCTTGCCTCGACCGTATCGGTCGCCGGATCGATTACAGCAAAGATATTCTCGTCCTGAAGATTCACATAAATCTTTTTCGCGACGGGGTCATATTGCGGCATCCCGGTCTCGCTGTCGAAATGAAGCGTCTTTATTATGGTGTCGGTATTAACATCTACTATTGCCTCCGCGCGGCCGCGCTCATCTGAAACGTAGAGCTTGTGAAACGGGGCGGCATACGCGCTGCCGTCTGGTTTGGCTTCAGTGGGAAGCTTCTTGATAACTTTCATTTGATCAAGCGACACCACACCAATCTTATTTTCGAGCCAATCCGACGTGTACGCCTTGTTCAGTTCGGGAACGTATTCAACTCCCTCAACTCCGGGCACATCAGTAATTGTCGCGATCAACTTATTAGTTTTGAGATCGATCACATACAGCACTCCGGCGGCTAGATGAGCCGAAAGCAACCGATCATGCTGATAATCAATTGTCAAATAATCGAAGCGCTTTCCGCCCGGGCCTGGCAAGTCAAAGCTATCGACCTGCTTCAACGTTTGTCCCCCAGCCTTGCAAACGCTCAAGGATAATAAAAGCAGGAGCCAGCCAAATTTTGCGGTCTTTTTCAGGCTCTTTAGACCTGTCATACGGACTCTCGCCTCCTATGCTGTTGCCTTTAACTCGTAGCGCATTCGTCCCGATTGCGCACCTTACGGATGCTTCTGGTTTCATTGGACCTGGCAACTATCTATACCTGCGCAATCGGGACGAATGTGCTACGAGTTTACGACTTGATGGTTTTCGTTCAAACTCGATTTGCCAATCGCACAACTTTACTACGATTGTTGTCGAAGGTACGTAAACGGCCATTCCTGCCATTGTTTCACAAGCCCAGCCTTAACAGGATTGTTGAGTACATAAGCGATCACTCGCTCCCATTCCTCATAATCCCGAATAGAATGATCATAGCTTTCGTGCTGCCAGAAATGTCCCTCCCGCTCCAAAAGTTTGTTAGCTTCATGGCCGGTAAAACTCTTGATCGAGTGCAGGATCTTCGGCAGCGAATTATATTCGGGATCGCGCTTCTCGTCGTGCGGCTCAGGTTTGGCTAAGACAATCTGGAGTGGCGCAATGACCAGATGCATGTGGTTCGACATAATGCTGTAAGCGTCAAGCCGATACTTCTTTGAGTCGTGGAAGTGCAGAGCATCGGCCACGACTCTGGCGACCAGTTTATCCTCAAGCCAGGTCGGACCGGTCTCCGCTTTATGCAAAGCGCCTTCCATTCGAGCGAACCACTGACGCTGTAATTCGAGCTCAGCCTTTGCGCGTTCCGATGTTTGCAGTCGTTCACATTTAGCTATAAAGCGTTGCTTCTGGAGTTTGTACCAGTCGAGAACCGCTTTTGGAAGCGAACCTTCCAGACAGCAAGTGACGAACAGAGTCGCTCCAAAAGGCTGCAGGTGAGGAAGATTGCGTCTATAGAAAGCCTTATAATCCAGCCGGGCCATATTTATATATGTAACGCAACAATTTTGTTTATGCCAGCTTTGTGGCGCATTCGTCCCGATTGCGCCTCTCCGCGGGGGCTACCCCTTCGTTTGAAGGCGATAGTTGCCTACCAGGCGCAATCGGGACGAATGCGCCACGAGTGATCGGCGATCAGATGTCACACTAGTCTCACTAGCAGAACTTCTTTCAACGCTTTAAGTTACAGCAACAACCTGAAACAGAATTTCCTATCGGCGGTAAATTATGTCTAAATGTGTAAACCGTACGCAGACGGCTCTTCCCAGGTTCTGAGCACAACCTGAAATTGACCTCTGCCGAGTTTGGCCAACCGGTGTCACACCTGTCACAGTAGGGGTTAAGCACGCTAAACACTATAGGTTAGAGGTGTGACACCCATGCGTCACAAGTGTTTTTGTGGCCAATCGGCATCACAAAAGCAGGGGTCCGGGATCGGGGATCAGCGGTCGGGGAAGATTCTTAACCAACTTCTGGCATTCGATTCCCGAGCGAGTTTGGCCAAGTGCCGTCACACCTGTCACAGTTCAATAAGTTCTTTGCTGTCTACCGGTAATGCTGTGACACTTGGCGTGACAGCGATATTAAAGGCCGGAATTTGGCCATCGGGTGTCACACTTTGCCTGACTGCCGACGGCCTCAACTGGCTGAAAATCTCCGAGCAACATCGCGCCTCCGAACCGCATCCGAATTCGTGGCGCGCCCCCAAAGCTTGTTTCCCCGAAATGGCGGATTATCTTAAGGCGGTTTTCCCGAGGTCTGCTACAATGTGTAAACCACTCGGCTGTCATTGTGATGTGATCATTCAGCCGCTAAAAACGATCGATCAGCGCTCGGTTTCAATGCCCGGAACAATAGACCCGGATATTGGGAAAGCTGATCAAAGACGCAATTTCCAGAGCAGGCAAGATCAAGAGCGTGCGTTTAAATCAAAGAGGTAGTTTTATGAAGCTTAGAAGCGTTTTCACCGGGTTGATCCTTTTGCTGATGTTTGCAACGTTAGCCCAGGCCGACACCTTGAAGATGAAAAACGGGACCGTGATCAAAGGCAAAGTGATTCGATTTAACAATAAAGAATTCACGATCCTGATCGAATCCACCAGCAGCCGCGCGATTATCAGTGTCGACGACATCGAAAGCATCGAGTTCGATTCGTCTCCGGGACCTGTCACCTCACAGTCCAGCACGTCGACTTCGCGAACTACTGTGCCACCACCCACAACGCAGTCATCAAATCGCACTACAACGCAGACAAGTGATGATGACGACAGCGACGGCGTCCACAGCGGCAAGACGACCGTGCCGAATATTCGCTCAGTCACCGTCAGCATTCCGGCGCGCGAGGACTGGACCAGCAGCGGTATTATCGTGGCCAAAGGACAGAGGGTTCGCATCACTGCCACCGGAACAGTCGATCTTGGCAACGGTCGTCGCAGCGGTCCGGAAGGGATAGTACTGGATGACAAGGATAAACTGATGCCGAATTCACCGACGGGCGCGCTGATTGCGGTAATCGGCGACGATAACGACAACTTTATCTTCGTTGGAAAACAGGCGGATTTCGTCGCTCAGCGCAGCGGCAGATTGTTCCTGAGCGTCAATGAAGGAAATCTGAAAGATAACGTCGGATCGTTTTCCGCCCGCGTCGAAATAGAGCTGTCATCGTCGACTGGCAGGCAATAGTTAACGGCAGACGACTCCAGTGCCGGCGCGGCTCTAGAAGGCGACACTGGACTATCGCCTGTATTTTGATAAACTTCAATTTCTCACCACCCCACAAAGGCAGCGATCAACAGGCGTTACCAGGGGAACTTTGGGCGTGTGGATGCGTAGAGACGCCACGGAGGTTATTTAAGGCGTTATGAAGCATAAGAGCTTTGTTCTACTGGTCTTTTCCGCAATATTACTGGCATTCTTTTGCAGTCAGATCTTCATAGGACCAGTCGCGGCACAGTCGGGTCGTAAAACTACGAATGATTCTTCTGATAAAAAGAAGAAGGACATGGAGTCGCCCGACACGACGAAACCGACTCAAACAACTCAGTCAGCCGATTCAAACACAGGTCAATCGCAGCAAGGTCCTGCCGGAGGATTATCCGGCAAACCGCCGCTGAAAAAGGGCGCGGATCCAACAATAAAAGGTTCTGATCAGGATACGTTGGAATTGGGAACGAACATCGTCAACGTATCTGTAGTTGTTTATGACAAGAAGTCCGGAAAAATCTACACCGGACTGAAGAAAGATAATTTCAAGATCTTCGAAGACGGCGTTGAGCAGAAGCTGACCAACTTCTCCGCTGGCGACGCACCGATTACAAATGTTGTTTGCCTGGAGTTCAGCAAACTGACCGACCGGCTCGGTGGAGATCCCTTCGAATACGGAAGAGCAGAGGTGCTGCGACCGACGTTGGCCTTTATCAGAGAGTTCGTTAAACCTCAGGATTACGTATCGATTGTCGCCTACGATATACGCCCCACGACGATCTCGGATTTCACCAACGATCCCGCCAAACTGATGCATGCGGTCAGTCTTTTATTTGCCAATTCGCCGGCATTTAGTGAGGCAAACTTGTATGACGCATTAAAGTTCGTTCTGAAAGGCGGACGTGGCGATGCTGAAGTTTTGGGAAAGAACTCTGACAAAGATTCCGAAGATTATGTCGGTCTGGAAGAAGTTGAGGGCAGAACCTCCATATTACTCTTAACTTCCGGAATAGATACATTCAGCAAGATTAATTATGACGAAGCCCGAAAGATCGTCGAGAATGCGGGAGTGCCGGTCTACATTATTGGCACGGGAAACTTGTTCTTCAAAAAATACGAGGATCAGCTTCCAACTACCCAGCGAATGACAATGCTACAGGCGCAAAATGCTTTGAGAACCTTTGCGGATTCCAGCGGAGGCGCATACTTCCCGGTGACGTTTGAAGGCGAGATCAACTCTACTCTTGCCAACATCAATGCAATGATGCGCAGCGAATACAGTCTGGGTTATGTTCCGACCAACACCCGTGCGGAAGGCAAACGCCGCAAGATCGACGTTCATGTCTTTATCGAAGGCGTAGATCGAACAAAAGAACTGGTCGTTCAACACCGCATGAGCTACATCGAACCGAAACCAAATAACGGCAAAAAGAAGTGAACCGGAGATACGGAGCAACGGGGACGCGGAGAAAAGATTCACCGATTCTCCGCGTCGTTTCTCAGACGTTAAATTCCGCTGAAGACTCAGTCTCGATGTAGCCTTCCGTCTTCCACAGGCAATCTTCGACTCCGGCGGGACCTTCGATGCTGCCATCGTAATCGCGGCACATCTGGGGACGGGTTTCATAGATTCCACAGCGATACAGACCGTTCTCTTCAACCAGTTCTTTGCATTTTAACGGGATTGTGAAGGCATAGCGCAGTCGGCCATTCTTCTTGTAATAATCGATTTGCAGGCCGTGCAACTCCATCCAGCGGATCACGTCACGCTCGTCTTTTGTTACCGCGCCGCCTTCGAATGACATAGCCATGCAGCATTTGCCGCAGCGCATGCAAAGTTCGGAAAGTTCTTCTTTCGTTCGTCTCAGTTTCGCCATAGAATCCTCTGGAAGAAATTCAAAACACCGTTTGTTCTTATCACAGTTAATGAAAAGAATCAGCCTTATATTGGTGTTATTGGCAGCGCAATCTGTTATGTCTTTCCAGGATCAAAAGCAGAGCGAGCGACCTCGCGCGCGTGAAGCAGGCGTTGTTGTCGGAGTCCTGCCAACCGGTTCACTCAACGCAATCACGGATGTCGATGGGGTGAAAGTCGGTCAGACAACGATCATTCGGGGCGACAATGTCCGAACCGGCGTAACAGTGATACTGCCGCACGGTGGAAACGTGTTTCAGGAGAAAGTTCCCGCTGCTGTATTCATTGGCAATGCGTTTGGCAAGCTAATGGGTTCGACGCAGATTGAGGAGCTCGGCGAGATAGAATCACCGATTGCTTTGACGAATACATTAAATGTTGCGCGAGTCGCAGACGCATTGATCGACTACATGCTGGATCTGCCCGGCAATAATCAGGTGAGATCGATCAACGTCGTAGTGGGCGAGACAAACGACGGTTTTCTTAATGATATTCGCGGTCGCTACGTCGGTAGAGATGAAGTATTTGCCGCTCTTCGTAATGCAAAGAGTGGCCCGGTTGAGGAAGGCTCTGTCGGCGCAGGCACCGGAACGGTCTGTTTTGATTTTAAAGGCGGCATCGGAACATCATCGCGTCGACTGCCGGAAAGACTTGGTGGTTACACCGTCGGAGTGTTGACGCAAACCAACTTCGGCGGAGTCTTGCAGATAAATGGCGCGCCAGTTGGGCAGGAGCTTGGAAAGTATTATCTGAAAGGCGATGTCACCTCTCCAAAACCGAATCCAGCGCCGGACTATTCCGCCGATGGTTCGTGCATGATGGTTGTGGCGACAGATGCGCCACTTGACGCACGTAACCTGAAACGCTTGGCCGCAAGAGCGATTATGGGTTTGGGGAGAACAGGATCTTCAGGAAGCAATGGCAGCGGTGATTATGTCATCGCATTTTCGACGGCTGCTTCAGTTCGGATTCGAGCAACCGAGACCGCCAGGAAGCGTCAGGTTGAAACACTCGGTAACGACGCAATGTCGCCGCTCTTTGAAGCAACGATCGAAGCTACCGAAGAGGCGATTTATAATTCTCTCTTCAAAGCAACGACGGTTACCGGTCCCGATGGTCATAAAGTTGAAGCGTTGTCGATTGATAAGACGCTCGAAATTCTGCGCAGACACCAGGCGTTAACGTCGCATTGATTATTCTGGCAAGATGATTGTTCGGCACTGGTCGCAGCGATGCTCTTCTGGTGCAGGCTCTTTCAAATAGGTCACTGTTATAACTGCAGGATAGTAACGCGGAGTGGCCGCAATGTCTCGGCGATAGGTGAAATTCACCGTCATCTCGCCGTCCGGCATATCGAAATTCGTATGATAATGCGCGGCCGATCCTGGCATGGGATTGACTAACCGTCCACAGAGAGGCACCGGCATCTGCTCTGCCAATGTGCGATGATTTTCGGCGCGAAATTCGTCGGGAAGAACGGCCTTGTTATATTCCAGCGAATAACCGAAGAAGAGACCATCTTCAACCTGGTCACTATCGGCAGCAGTGAGGTAGTAACCGACCGTCTCGTCTGGTTGGAAATTTTTATCGTGGTAATCGCGTTCGTAGCGTACGCCGAGTTCGTATCCGCTGATAACGTAATAACGCATCACAATTCTTGTGATGAATTCACGCGGGATGCTGCCAGTATCTTTCCAGATGCGAGTCAACTCCTCGTCTTCGTAAATAAGGCTGCGGATTTCCAGATCGAGATATGAGGACGCTTCATTGCAGGCAGATGTCGGCAGATGCTTTCCCACAACATCAGAGGCGAGAACTCCGGTCGCCGTCCAGCGCTTGCCAAAGGCTTTCAATGGTCGCGGCGTCAACGGTACATTAGCGATGCCGCCCAACCAATCAATCGAGAAATATTCAGCAGTCACAGTCAGTCTTGTTTCTCGCTTTCATTTTGTTGACCGGAAGCGGCATCAATTAACGCCAGCATCTTCTTTACGTCCGCTAAAGCTTCTTCGGAAGAAAGAAGCGGCGTGACTTCAATCTTTGTGAAGTATGGGAACAGCGGCAGTTGCGCGACTATTTTTTCCATTTCGGCCGATGATTCCGCGTTGACTATCGCGGCGGCTCCGCGCCTTCCAACCAGTTTTCCGCCGCCAAGAATCTTTCCTTTTCGTTCGTACCGCGAAAAGACAGCCCATTCTTTTTGCACTACGCGAAGGAACTCCTGACCGGTCATTCCGGCAGGCAATTGTTCGACTTCGACTTTGAGGAGAAATAACATCGTGATCGGATTACATCGCCAGTCCGCCGTCAACCTGAATGACCTGACCGGTTATGTACTTTGCGGCATCAGATAAGAGAAACAAGGCGACGTTCGTTACGTCCTCGACAGTTCCAAAACGCTTAAGAGGGACCATGTCCAGCATCTTGGTTTTATATTCATCCGGCAAAACAGTAGTCATGTCGGTGTCAATGAATCCAAGAGCCAGCGCATTAACTGTGATTCCGCGGCTTGCGATCTCTTTTGCTAAAGCCTTTGTGAATCCAATCATTCCGGCCTTTGATGAAGAATAATTGGTTTGCCCTGCCATTCCGACGACACCACTGATGGAGGTGATGTTCAGGATGCTGCCTGCTCGCTTTTTCAGCATCAGAGTGGCCACCGGTTTCGACATATTAAATACGCCCTTGAGGTTGGTATCGAGAACAGCGTCCCAGTCGTCTTCGCTCATCATCATCAGAAGTTTATCTTTGGTGATCCCGGCATTATTGACCAGATAATCTATCCCGCCGAGTTGCTCTTTTACCTGAGCAACCATATCTTTTGCTGCCTCGTGATTGGCGACGTCGGTTTGCGAGGCTAGCGCCCGAACACCTAGCGATTGGATCTCTTCAACCAGCTGGTTCGCCGCATCGGCGCTCTTGGCATAGTTAAAAGCGATGTTACACCCTTGCTTTGCAAGAGCAATTGCGATTGCGCGTCCGATTCCGCGCGCTCCTCCCGTTACAATGGCTGATTTACCTTGAAAGCTCACCGCGCTTCTCCATTTTCGACCAGCTTGGTTCTCATCAAGCGGATAAACGTTTCCGATTCGTAATAGAAGCCTTTTTCGATTCCGTGCTCAAGGCCAAAATCGATGACATCCTTGAACGCGTGAAGAGATGGTTCATGCTTTTTCAATAGATCTTCTGCGATTCGCTTGGCAAAGCTGAACACCTCCCGCTGCGGAGTTAACCAATTAACCAATCCCCAGTCCAGTGCTGTCTGCGCGCTTATTCGTCGACCCAGCAACAACATCTCTTTCGCGCGCCCTGCACCTATTATTCGCGGCAGGTAGACCGTAGCGCCACCAGTTGTAATGATCTTTAAATCTGCTTCCGGCAAGCTAAAGTACGCCAGTTCTGATGCTACTCGCAAATCGCACATCAATGCGAGCTCCAGGCTTGCTCCAATGCAAACCCCATTAATAGCCGCAATAGTTGGTTTTGGAATCCGGGCGATTTCAGAATACTTAATCCTGACGCGATGAAATGTGTAATCGCGTTTTTCCCTCAGGTCTTCGGCTATTCCAGGTCCGAATAACTGATCCAGATAAGCTCCCGCGCCAAAGCAGTTTCGGATTCCGCCAGTAACAATGATGACTTTGACGCGATCATCAGGCGCGAGAATATCCAAAAAAGCTTCATAGATATTTTCAAACAACTCTGAATTATAGGCGTTGTGTGGAGGACGACAGATCGTAATTGTTCCGATGCCATCGGCTATATTAATCGAAAGATGTTTAAGTTTAATTTCAGAAGAACTATCAGCCATGCATTTAACATAAGATTCACCACAGAGGCGCAGCTTTTTATAAAATTGAAAAGACTCTTTGCCTCTGTGGTTATTTTAAATCTTCAGTCCAACCTCGTAACCTTCGCGTACCGCATACATAATGTTGCGCGGTTCGACGCAATCACCGATCTGATAAACTTCGCGACCGTTATTATTGGCGATTCGCTCTACCAGTTCGCGCGAAGATCGGTAGCCCGCGGCAATGATTACAGTATCAGCGGGAATCAACCGCTCACCTTCTTTTTTCGAAGTAATTACAACGCCGTTATCAGTAATCTCTTTAACGCTGATGTTCGTAATCCAGGTAACGCCGCACTTTTCCAGTTCCTGCAAAAAGACCCATTTCACCGATTTGCCGAAACCTACGCCGACCTTGGCTCGAATCTCAAGCATCGTGACTTTACGCGTTCCGCTTGCCGTATATCGCAGCGCCTCTTCCAAAGTAATCGTGCCATTTCGCAACAGGAACATCGCGACATCCGGGCTCATCGCGCCTTGCTTGGCGATTGTTTCCGCCGTTTCGCAGCCGACTGTAGCGCCGCCGATGATCACGACTTCCTGACCGACTGAGACTCGATTGAGGAGCACGTCTTCGGCTTTTTTAACGTGAGGCTTATCGATTCCTGGAATTTTTGGAATTACTGCTCGCGACCCAATGGCCAAAACCACGGCGTCAGGCTGGATGGAATTTACCGTGTGCTCATTAACCTCAGTATTCAGCCGAACATCGACGCCAAGCTTTGCAAATTGTCGATCGTAGTATTCAGTAATACTGGTCAGCGCCTCTTTAGCAGGAGCAATGATTGCATAATCAAGCTGACCTCCGACGTGATCGGATTTCTCGAACAGTGTTACGTCGTGCCCGCGCGTTGCTGCCACTCGCGCAGCTTCCATTCCCGCGGGACCGGCGCCGATTATCATCACTCGTTTGCGACGCGTCACGGGAGTTAACTGCAGTTCGCGCTCACGGCCTGCGGTCGGATTCAGGATGCAGGTGACTTCTTTCATCTCCAGCATCTGGTCAAAACATCCCTGGCTGCAGTTCAGGCACTGGCGAATATCTTCGTATTTCTTTTCCTGAGCTTTCCTTATTAAATAAGGATCGGTGATGAACGGACGAGCCAGAGCAACCATATCAGCTTGATGGTTGCGGATGACCTCATCGGCTTTTTCGACCGTGCGCATTCGCGTCGAGGCGATCACCGGAATTTTTACTGCTCGTTTTATTTCCTGTGCAGTAAAAACATAAGCCGACTGCGGCACCTGATAAACCATGATCGGCACACCGCTATCGTGCCAGCCCGGAGAGATGTGCACCGCATCTGCGCCTGCGCGTTCCATCTCCCTAGCGATCCTGATTCCCTCTTCCAGCTTAATTCCATGTTCGTGCAGATCTGTGCCGCTGAATTTAAAGATAACCGGGAAATCGTCACCCGCGCGTTCTTTAATGCCTGCAATTATCTCTTTAGGAAAACGCAGGCGATTCGACAGTTCCGCGCCACCATATTCATCCGGCCGATGATTAAGTCCGGGTGCCATGAACTGGTTAATCAAATAACCCATGCCGCCGTGCAATTCGACTGCATCAAAGCCGGCATCGAGTATTCGCCTGGTAGCCTCGACGTACTTTCCAATGACCTCTTTTATCTCGTCAGCGGTCAATACATGGGGAATGATATTGTGAACGCTAAAAGGAATGTTCCAGGAGGATATCGGTTCTGCTTTCGTAAGCGCAGGATGTGACACTCGACCGCCGTGCAAGAGCTGCGCAGAGATTGCAGCGCCTTCTTTATGCACTGCTTCGGCTAATTTGGTTAGTCCAGGAATTGTGTTGTCGTGATCGATTCCTATTTCCGCGACCCATACCTTGCCGCGTTCTTCGGGATGACAGCCGCCTATGGTAATTAGTCCCACTCCGCCAGCAGCGCGCTCGACGTAAAAATCGATAATCCGATCGTTTATCATCCCGTCGCGCGAATAGCACAAATGCATCGCAGTCAGGACAGACCGATTGCGCAAGTCTAGCTTTCCGAGCTTGATTGGGTCGAAAATCGTTGGCAAAACTTCTATCTCTTGAAAACGACCGTCGAAAGGCTTCCTCGCACGCTTATATGTCCTTTAAATTATGAGCCTTGGACGATTTATCGTTTTTATTTCTTAACAAAAAGATTTGTTAGATTATCATACCGGACGTTTCAACACCAGACACGAGGCATTTCCCTGCGGGTCCAACGCGTCGATCAAAACCGTTTCAATATTTGCATTCGCGGACTTGCGAACGAGGTTAAGATTGAGCCCGTCTTCGATCTCATAATCCACCGCTGAAGGCGGAATAGTTTGATCTTTTAATGCCAACGCGCTGGCTACCACCTGCAGCGATCCTGCGGCGCCATAGCATTCTCCTGTTAACGATTTCAGCGCATTCACCGGAGCGTTGATTCCTGATCGTCTCAATGCTTTCGCCTCGATGACATCGATATCCTTGCTTGAATTCGCTGCGGCGCAGACAAAGCAGAGTTTTTCCGGTTCAACATTTGATTCATTTAACGCAGCGCGCATTGTTCGCGATGTCTTATCGATCTTTTGCGCCTCTGTAAATTTTCGGTTGCCGATATAAAGGCTGCTCTGTCCGGCGACTTCCGCATAAATGGTCGCGCCTCGCTGTTTAGCCGATTCTAATTCCTCGAGGACGACTACATAGCTACCTTCGCTTAGCACAAAACCGTTTCGGTCCGCTCCAAAAGGATGATTGACCTCATGGTTTAAGTTGCCGTCCGGTTTTTGACCTGCCAGCATTTTCTGCCAATAGAACAGAAGATAGGCGTCTATCGAAAACTGCTCAACGCCACCCGCCACGACAATATCGGCTGCGCCTTGTCTCAACAACTCTGCGGCATCGGCAATGGCATCGAGGCTTGAGGTAAAGCCTGAAGCAATCGTTCTGGCAAACGGCTTCATCTTGAACCAGACCGAGACGAAGTTGATCGAGGCGTTCAGCGCAACATCGTAACTCTCCATCGGCATCAGGTCTTCAGGACCTCGACTCATCGCCATCTGCGTGTAATTGGTCGTTTGAGGATAATTGGCTAGAGCAGAACCGATGACAATGCCAGTCTTATCTCCGAACTCATCGGTCGCTTCCAGTTTGGCATCGTCGATTGCGAGCTTGACAGCAGAAGTCAACATCTTCGTTCCCCAGTTGAGATAACGAAGACCTTTTTTGCCGAGAAAATCTTCTGCTTTGAACCCCTTTAGCTCGCCTCCGAGCTTTGCTCCATACTGGCTGACGTCTAGTCCCTGAATCGGAGCAATGGCCGAGCGCGCCTCCAGCAATGATTTCCAGAACGCCTCACGCCCGAAACCAAGCGGCGAGATAACACCCATGCCCGTGATGACGATTCTCTTACCCAATTACTTCGTCCTATCAAGATCAATTTCACCACAAACCAACAGAGACACAGAGTTTTTATATTCTCTGTGCCTCTTTCCCTCTGTGGTGAATCTTTTCTTCATATCCGGCCAAATACATTTGTTGCGTTGTTGCCGCCGAATGCGAATGAATTGTTCAATGCATAACGAACGCTCAATTTGCGCGCCTGGTTCGGAATGCAATCGATATCGCATTCCGGATCAGGCGTTTCGTAATTGATCGTCGGCGGAACTATCCCTCGCTTAATAGCCATACAACAAATTATCGATTCCAATGCAGACGCCGCGCCCATTGAATGACCGATCATCGATTTTATCGAGCTGCACGGCAGGTTTGTCGCTCTGTCGCCAAAGACCGCTTTCAGCGCCTGGACTTCAGTTTTGTCGTTCAGCGGAGTTCCCGTGCCATGCGCGCTGACGTAATCTATGACGTCAGGTGAAAGTCGAGCCGCTTTGAGAGTTGAAAGCATAGCTCTTCGCGCACCGTCGCCTTCCGGGTGTGGCGCGGTCATGTGATGGCCATCGCAACTGAGTCCACAACCCAGCAACTCTGCATAAATTTCTGCGCCTCGTCGGCTGGCATTTTCATAAGTTTCCAGCACCAGCATTCCAGCGCCTTCGCCAATCATCAATCCTTTTCGATTCAGATCGAACGGCTGGCAACGTTCAGGCGCTAGCGAATTAACATTATGAAAGTGGGTAAATTCAGTCTGTGATACTGGCTCTGCGCCCCCAACCAGCATCACGTCAAATCGGCCGCGCTTCATTAGGTCGAACGCATAAGCGATGGCGTGATTGCCGGAAGAGCAGGCATTGATAAATACGTTTTGCGGTCCTTCAAAACCGAAGTCCTGCGACAATCCTTCTGTGATTGAGATTGGCGGATAGACTGGAACTACGTCAGGCGTCAGACCATTGTCTTTCTTCGACGGATCAGGTCGTAGCGCGTATTCCCAGGGTCGAATATCGGCGGAGAGTGTTCCCAGCGCTATACCACATCTTTCGGGATTCAAGCCATCGAGATTCAACAGACCGGCTTCTTCCAGCGCCTCTTTCGTCGCGGCATAAGTCCAGCGATAGAGTTCGCTTTGTGGAAAGGATATATCCGGTGACAATGGCGTCGCGAAGTTTTTTACGTGACAGGCGCGATGAACTTTGTACTCTGCGGTATCAAAGCAACTTACTTCGCCCGCGCCGTTGACTCCATTAAGGAAGTTCTGCCACGCCTCTTCGCGCTTATGGCCGACGGGAGTGACCATACCGATGCCGGTGATTACAACTCTGATCATAGACAAAAAACGAAAAAACAGAATCGAAATGGCATTATAGCTTTTGATCCCGTTAAAGGGAACTTCGTCAGATATCTTGCCCCGGATGCCGTTTCACGACATCCGCATTTTTATATGACTTTCACGAGCATTATGAATATGGGCCAGAGTCAGATATTAGCCTATGGACATTGGGAACGGCATCACGCTGAGAATAAAAATCAATAGTCCAAGAATTGCGACGAAAATGCGTAAGGCTCCGATTTTCTCGAACGGATCGGCCGTCGGCGGGTGCTTCGCAAACAACATCACGATCAATAATACGGCGTAAAGAACGCCGCCGGCCCAGTGATGGAAGAACCATCCGGTAACCGCAACGACGACCATGCTAACAAATATACTGACGCCAATAATCTTATGGACGCGTTTGCCGAACAACGCGTAAGTAATATGGCCGCCGTCAAGCTGCCCTACTGGCAGCAGGTTCAAGCTGGTAGCAATCATTCCAACCCACGCGGCAAACCAGACCGGATTCCAATGATATCTTCCGTGTAATCCGAATATCCATTTGATGACGACGAACAGCAACGGATCATTAAAGATGATTTGCGGTGCTCCCACCTGAGGATGAGCCATCAGCAAACCCAAAACCGCCGCGGGAACAGCGAATACAAACCCCGCAATCGGACCAGCGATGCCAATATCGAACAAGGCTCGGCGCGAACGGATCGGTTCTTTGATCTTAATAAAAGCGCCAAGGGTTCCGATCCCTATGACCGGCAGAAATGGAATAAAGTACGGCATCGTGGCGCGAACGCGATAATAACGACAGGCGAAATAATGCCCCAGCTCGTGCATTCCCAAAATCGTCAGCAGTGTAAACGCAAAAGCGATGCTTCTCGGGTCAAGTATGTGAGCAACGATTACCGTCCCAATAGCGGCGAAAGTAAGATCGACGTTTTCAAACAAAATTCGTGGCAAAATCGCGCCAGCAGCGGCTGTCGTTATACATGTCAAAAGAAACAGCAAGATATGCAGCAGCACCCGTTTGAAAGTGAATTCGCGCTCCCGCATAGGAACGGGCAGATAAAGAGGCGGCAACGCAGCTTGCACATCAGGTAACAGATATCGCCGATCTGGCTGGCTCACCGTAACTCGCTATCCTCAATACCAGGCTATCGAAACTTTCGGGGTGTGCGTCGAAGGCCTGTTGATAAACTAAAAGGGCGGCTCGAACTTAACGACCGCCCTGTGAAGAAAATAAAGCAAAATTCAAACCACTAGTAAATGGAAAAAGCCGTTTACTGCTGTAGCTCCTTACCAGGCTTGAACCTGATCGTCTTACCTGCTGGTATTGCGACTTCCTGACCGGTACGGGGGTTGCGACCGATACCGCGTTTTCGTGGCTTTACGATAAAAACGCCGAATCCTCGAAGCTCGATACGCTCTCCATTTTGTAACGCCTTTTTCATCGCATCGAACAGCGCTTCGACGGCTACTTCTGCCTTTATCTTAGGCACACCCGTCTTATCGGCCACTTTATTGATGATATCGAGTTTGATCACGTGTCCTCCGTTAGATTGTTGGGCTTGCTTTTCCAGGGCTCCGTAGAAGTTGTTGATACAGAATGCCTTCGAAGTACACGATTATAGAAACGGCCGCCAAAAGTGTCAAGCAAGAAGGACTGTCCGGGTTTCGAAAAAACTAAAATAGCTCTGGCCATTGAAAAAAGACTATTCGTGGCCGGCGAAGAACTTATCGTGAAGGTTTCGGACCGCCCTTTCAACGTTTGCATTATCGCACACAAACGTTACATTTATTTTCGAAGCACCCTGGCTGATCATGCTTACGTTTATATCGTCGAGACAGCTGAACAGCCGCCCGGCAACTCCGGCGGTCGATTTCAGGTTGTCTCCAACTACGCAGATGATCGCCTTGTCCCGCTCGACTGTAACAAGTCCGAGTTTCGACAACTCCTCCACGATTTCATCAAGTCTGTCGTTTGTTTCAATCGTCATCGAAACTGAAACTTCTGACGTCGAGATCACATCGACTGATGTTTTGTAGCGATCAAAAATTTCGAATATCGCTCGCAAAAATCCGTGAGCCTGCAACATACGCGTCGAGCTGATATTCACGACCGTAACACCGCGACGGAAAGCTATTGACTTGATCAAGGTTTTGCTCGGTCGCGGCTCGGAAGTAATCAAAGTTCCCTCAACTGAGGGCCGTTTCGTATTGAGGATTCGGACCGGGATCCCCATATCGACTGCGGGCAAGACCGTGCTGGGGTGAAGAACCTTTGCGCCGAAATAGGAAAGCTCTGCCGCTTCGTCGAACGATACTGCCTCCAATCGTCGCGCGTTTGGCACAACCCGAGGATCCGTCGTCATCATTCCATCAACATCAGTCCATATCTGTATTTCTTCTGCTTTCAGCGCCGCTCCAATCAGTGCCGCCGAATAGTCAGAACCTCCGCGACCGAGCGTCGTGGTTATTCCGTCAGTTGTTGAGCCAATGAATCCCTGCGCAATCGGAATGCGTCCTGCGGAGAGCTGTTCGCCGAGATACTCTTCCGCTTTTTTTGTGATGATCTGCATCTGCGGAACAGCTTTGGTGAACTGATTATCTGTGATGATAAAGTCGCGCGAATCAACCAGAACTGCCTCTGCGCCTTTGTCGATCATCGCTTCGCTGACGATCAGTGTTGATAACTGTTCTCCCTGCGAAATGACCGCATCACGGCTGCGCGGAGTCGATTCACCCAGAATCGACAAACTTATCGCGAGATTCTCAATATCCTGCAACTTGCCATCAATTCGGACAATTACTGAATCGAGTCTGTCAGAGGATGAGATCAGCTTCTCTGCCACGTTATGGTGACGAATTCTGATCTTTGCCAAAGTCGCGAGCGCCGCATCGAGATTTCTATTCGCAGCATCATTAATCACGGAGATCAAAGCGTCCGTTATGCCCGCCATCGCCGACAAAACAACGACGGGCTTACGAACGCGCCGCGATAGAATGATGTCAATTACTGAGGTGATAGCGCGTTCATCTTCGACGGATGTTCCGCCAAATTTCATTACAATCATAGGCGCGTAATTTAACACAACTCGAATTAACCATAAAAGATAGTGCAGACATTCAGTCTGCGCAGGTTAACTGACGGAACAGGTTAATTCTAAACACCACACTGATCAGCCTGCGTAGACTGAATGTCTGCGCCGCCTCGGAAATAATCTGCAAGCGAGTTCCATTAGAACGTTCTTATGTTGGATCAAGAGAGGATCGCAGATTCGCTCTTGACCAGAGTTGTTGCAGACCGGTGACAAACATAAAAACTCCCGCAGGCGATTATCAAGATGGGAGAAATTGTGGAGGATGAATAGCTCAAATTATGACTTTACTTTTCTGATAGAAGAACAGCCCTCGCTAACAACCCGCCTTTGGCGTGAATTCAAATGTCAGTCCCGGGAATTTCGCCTCAATCCAAAAGGGTACTTACAAGGATCACTCGCAGGCGACGCAATCGGTCGCAAGCGCACTAAACTGCTGGTTGTCGGAATGACAGTCGGCGTTCTGGTCATGTCTGCTGTGCTGGGAACAGCGGCACTGTTTTACTATTCAAAGCTAAAGCAGATCACTGGCGTTGTGAACGACAAGGATGTTTCAGCCTTGGCCCCGTTGCTTTATCCTGATCAAATCCGTATTGATGCAACGATCAAGGGTAATGATCATCCCCACGGAGGTGGTGGGGCGGGAAACCACGAGCCTCTGCCGCCATCGCAGGGATCGTTACCAATGGCTTCGATGACACCATCGATTACTACACCATCAACCCATCCATCGCCGGTTGAACATCCTGCTCTTCCGGTGGTGCCAACCGTTCTGGTACAGCCCGGAATAATCCCACCGCCAATCTCGCAGCTAGGATTACCAGATGGTCTGCCAGGCGTCAGTTCTGATGGACCCGGAAATGGACGAGGAATAGGGACCGGGGAGGGCAACGGTGTTGGGCCTGGAAACGGCCCGGGCGTGGGACCGGGAAGAGGAGGCAACATCGGCAATGGTACCCCACAGATTGGCGGTAATCCTAACGAGTCTTCCGACCCATTAACCGCGAAACTTCAAATCCTGAACAAGCCGAGACCTGATTACACGGAGGCAGCCAGGAAAGAGAAAATAACAGGACAAGTGATCGTCGAAGCGGTCTTCCGAGCCGATGGCACTATAACCAGCGTTCGCGTAATTCGGGGGCTTGGCTACGGGCTGGACGAAAAGGCGATGGAAGCGGTTATTCAGATCCGATTTCGGCCCGCAGAGCGAAATAACCGACCGGTTGATATGCGACAACGAATCGCTGTCACCTTCCAATTATTGTAGTCTCTCAGCAGTGCGCGAGTTTGTTGCAAACAAGCTCGCGCATTCCCTATCAATTTTCGGCGCAGCAGTTGCCTGATTATTCAGTGAAAATATATTGTGGGAGAGAATGCGATGATTAGAAAACTGAAATCAGGAAAATATCGCCTCTATTCGAGGAAACAGGATCCTAAAACAGGCAAGCGACGAAATCTGGGTACGTTCGACACACGTGAACAAGCCGAAAAGCACGAGCGTGCCGTTCAGTACTTCAAGCATCATTGATCATCTTTCAGAGTTCGCATTCCTGCTGATAATCCAACGAATCGCGAACTCTGAGCATGTTACTTCTTACCCGATTTCTTCCCTGATTTGCGAGCGCGCGTCTTCGCGGCTTTCTTCGCCGAAGCGCTTTTCGCAGCGGCAGAACGTTTGGCTGACGCTTTTCCGCCCTTCTTTCCGCCTTTCTTGGATGGACCTTTATTTTCCGTTTTACCGCGGCCCGATCCGCTCTTTTTACCGCCGCCACTGGTTGCGTTCACGGTAGCCCAAGCGCGACGCTTTGCTTCCTTCTTCGAGACGCCTCGTTTTTCATAGCCTTCTTCGATATGTTCGCTTTTTCTCTTTTGCTTTTCCGTGTATTTCCCCTTGTCGCCTTTTGGCATTGTTGCAGACCTCCTTCAGGTTAATAACAAATGTATTGAAGCCACGCATTTTCTGACGGTTTTGATCAACGCAAAGATCATTCCTGAAGTTCGTCCAACAGGCTGCCAGCCTGTTGCTGTCTGAAATTATTACGTTTTGATGTTTAGAGGAGATTAATCAACGGGGGGTGTCACCTCTTTGTGCTCTTAATGAAATCTGGTGACGAGAAATGCCAGCGTTCCGCCAATGATCACTCCGCCGATTACATCCGTGAGAAAGTGGCGACGCAGTTTTATTCGTGAAAAACCAACGCAGATTGTAAAAATCACGGCTGCGGTTGCGACAAAAGCACTGGTCATTAAGGCTAGTACGCAGATTGCAAGAGCCGCTGCCCGCGCACTGTGGACACTGGGAAAGCTGGCCGCATCCAACCATCCGAACCAGCTCTTTCCCGCAGGACGCTCATTGGCGTCGGGGCGAGGCTTTCGATAAACGAGCTTAATCGAATAACAGACGCCCATTAACAGAACAAAAGAAATGGCCAGATCAATAGCTGTCTTATGCAGTAGAAGATAGGCACCCATTATCACCAATAAATAAAATGGCGTCGTGCCGGCGAGCGAAAGTAGTTTATATATCGATCTGGAACTCATCCTTTAATGATTCGGCACACACGGCCATCCGACTTTAGCTCAAGTTCCAGTTTTTGATTGGGCCTCTACTGAGACTGCCGCATGTAGAGGTATGGCAACGATCGGATGCCTGTCGAGCGATTGAGCACCGTGACCGTTACAATCGTGTCCATAGGCAGCAGTTTGTCCAGATCGTCAATCTTCAAATTCATCCGGTCGGTGATGCCCTGTTTGTCAGTCTTGCCGAAAGATGGGGTAAAAGCGGTTCCGTTCAGTTCTAAAATCGAATCGTTTCCGACAAAACCGGTTCCTTTTAGAACCAGATTGTTTCCGATGGGCTCCAGATCCGTAGTCAGATCAATTGTGCCGATTGAGGGTTCGGGAACGATGTTAAATTCGCCGGTGCTCATCACAGGAATAGGCTGACCCGCGATGTTGTAGGCGTTAAGCTGAACCCGCGCGTGATGCGTATTTATATTGTTTGGCACGTTCCAGGTAAAAGACACTGCATCGCTGGCGATCTCACCGGGGATTCTGACAAACTGTTTTGTTCCGATGACTAATGTCAGGTCGTAACCGAGTGGTTGAAACATCCCATCGGTTTTCCAGCGCACATTGAACGAGCGCCCACCCACCAAAGTTTCGTTCCCGTTCAGATTAAGCAAAGAGACTGAAGATTTTTCAACGCCGGCCTTGATCGAGAATTCGCTGCTGTCTGTATCCGTTTCAACTCCGAACGCATCGCGCATCGCTATTCTGATTTTTGCGTTCTGGGTATCGACTCCATTTGGAACAGTCCAATTGAAGAACTGTATACCTGTCGGTACATGTGGGTCGATGACGACATCGAATGTCTTACCGCCATCCGTCGAGAGTTGAATCTCCTGCTCGGCAACGTGATCCATCTCCGGTGCGAACCACGCCAGCATAACCTGTTCGCCCGCATTAAATGTCTCTCCGGCCATGGGAGTCAGAACCACGTCCTGCGAAACTTGTGCCTTTACGGGGCTGGATGCGTTTTCGGATCGGGTACCTTCGATCTTTTCCGATGTCGTCGAAGTTGTACTGCTAGAACCGGCCGAGTTTTCTGCATTTGTCTTCTGTAATCTCGACCTAAGCTCCTTGTCCGTCATGAAAATATTGCTAATATTGTCGTTTGTCTTTACTGCCTTTGTATCTACAGCGGCATCGGACTTAACTTCGTTCTTTGTTTCCACCGGCGGAAGGTTCTCAGTCGCAACAATCCCTTTGTCAGGTTGCGTCGTTTTAACGTCGACCGTGACCAGTCCCTTTGATCCCGCTGCAATCACATCCGAAGAAGTGACGGCCGAATCAGTCGGCGCAGCAACATTCTTAACTGGATCTGTCGATTTCTTCGGCTGAGGCAACGACTGTGACGAGAATTCGACGTTCGTTACATTAACGCTGACTTGTCCGTTGAATTGCGGAGCCGGAAATTCGCTCACCGTAGGTGGCAGAATAGCCGGTGGCTGATTGGTGCTCGCCGCGGTTACTGCCGACACAACATTGATTTTTGTCGCCAGACTGGTTGCCAGACCGTGCTCATCTTTTGCCGTGAATATTACGAATGCGGCTCCTACCTGCGACTCGTCAGGCGTAAAACTGTAGGTAGCCATTCCATCATGAAGCTCTGACAAATGACCGTTTCGAACATTTCCCGCCTGCAGTTCTATGGCCTCATTACCTTTGCCGCGAGCAGCAACTGTAAATGTCACTTCCTGACCTGCAACTGCGTTAACGTTCAAAGGGAGCGATAGCTCGGGAGGCGACAACGCCATCATCACGCCGCGCTCGGCTTCTGTAAGTACTTTTTCCCGCCGGACTTTTCGTGCGCGTGTGTGTCTCGTCTTAGGTGATCTAGGGATCACGCTGAATGTGAGCGATAGAATGATAGCCAGCAGAATTATCGGCATTATTACAGTAGTTCGCTTCATATCCGGAAATCCACACCAGACGATCAAATAGAGGATATGAAGCTAATCGGCAACTTTATCGTAAGGCAACGCAGATTTTAGCATACCCCTTTGCTTGCAACAACTTTACCTCAGGGTAAAAATCCGCGATCTGCCATAAACAATTACATTCGTATTTAACTTCGGGCGGGCCAGACGGTTGCAAAAAATCTGGCGAATTGAACCCAAACAAAGGCTGCCGACGACGCAACGATTGGAACCAAATGGAAAGTAACTGTGAGACCGAACGTCAACCCGACAAGGAACAAGAAATTGATCGAATTAGAGTTGCCGATCTGAACGAACAGGCTGAAAACGAACGGCAGGACGGCGATAACGGACCCGAGCCAGAGCGACGGTCGTAAGACCGGACGTGAAGTTATAGCCCGTTGAGCCATATCCATTAGTCGACTATGAGAGGCGAGTCCCAGAAATGCGCCAAACAGCAGACCCAGTGATCTTGCATCGACGCCCATCGGGAAATCGAAAAAGAAATATTTTGGCAAATGGCTTGAAGAGATCAGCGATTCCAGATCGTAAATCATTCCAGCTTCAACAAGGTTGTGTTTTGAAAGAAGGTAAGATGCAAGAAAAGCCATCGCCAAAAGTTGAACCGTAACCGCCAGCAATACTCCCCGGACAAAGAGCGTCCAGAATCGAGATACGTTGTCTTTAAAGCAGAAAGACATAGTCATAAACCTCTCGGGCACACGGAGGCAAAGTCTTTAGCTGGGGTCAGAACAGAAAGCGAAATTATACATGCTTGCTTTTCAATATTAAGTGGATCGCGGACAAATCGCCCGCGTCTCGATAAAAACTGTGAAGAAACGGGAAAATCGAGGTCGGGGCACAGAAGTAGGGATCGGTGGTCGGCGTCGATCGCCACGAATCAGGAGTTTGCGTCGGCAGACAGAAATGATTATCGGGCTGAGAAAATCTTTCTCCGACCCCTGACCACCGACTGCAGACCACCATTTTTAGAATCTGACAACAGTATCTGGTCCGCCTTCGACGTGTACCGTGTCAACGAAACGCACTTTGCGCGATTCAGTCGTCATTATCAGTGACTGCGTTCGCTTACCGCTGCCGAAAAATCTGACTCCTTTAAGGATGGTCCCGTCCGTGACACCAGTGGCCGCAAAAATGACCTTTTTTCCTGGCGCAAGATCGTTGGTGTCGTGAACTTTTCGCGGGTCGCTGATGCCCATGGACTTCATGCGCTCGACGACACCGTCGGGAATGCGCGCCGCGTCTTCGGAGTCTTCAAGATTTTCTTTCAGGACGAAACGAGCTTGAATTTCACCGTTGAGACATTTCATCGCGGCGGCCGTAATGACGCCTTCCGGCGCGCCGCCGATTCCCATCACAGCGTGGACACCTGACCCACCGACTGCGGCTGAAACTCCTGCCGAAAGGTCTCCATCGGTGATTAGACGAATTCTGGCTCCGGCGTTACGAATCTCTTTTATCAATTTCGCATGGCGAGGTCGATCCAGGACGATCACAGTCAAGTCTTCGATATCGCGACCAAGGCGGCGCGCAATTGCCTTAAGGTTATCTTTCGGCGGAGCGTCAATATCGACAGCTCCTTTCGAAGAGGGTCCGACGACAATCTTGTCCATATAAACGTCCGGCGCGTGTATTAGGCCTCCTTTTTCCGCCGCGGCCATTACGGCGATTGCGTTTGCAGCGCCCATTGCACAAAGGTTCGTTCCCTCTAATGGATCGACCGCAATGTCGACGTCAGGAAATGGGCAGTCGCCATCCATAGATGCGGCAGCGCCGACCTTTTCGCCTATATAAAGCATTGGCGCTTCGTCCCGCTCGCCTTCACCGATGACAATTGTGCCGCGCATCGGCACAGTCTCCATCGCCTTGCGCATAGCCTCGACTGCAAGCTGATCCGAATACTTGCGCCGGCCTTGCCCCATGGAGCGAGCGGCAGCAATTGCCGCGACTTCGCAAACACGCAGGAAATCGAGTGCCAGCTCGTCTTCCATATAACGTTCCATCATTGATCCTCCCGGACGGAAATAACTGGAGATAAGGGCCTTTCTCTGATAAATCGTGCCACCACCGCATGGATGGTTAGCTGTTCATCGTAAGGTCGATTTAGCTGAGAGAGACGTTCTCGCAGACGTTAAAAGCTGCTGCGGAAGTGGGCAGAATAATCCCTTATCATTTTATCTTTTGCAAGCCGAAACTTTGTGGGTGGTACAACAGGCGGTCAGCCTGTTGTACGTCAGTCACCACGATACGGACTTTCGCCAATAGTGCGATGAGCTTCCAACCAGTCCGCTATTGCCTTAGTATCAGATACCTGGCCAGTTCTGATTGCGTTCAGCAGATCTCTAAGAAGAACAGTGTTGAACTGTTGATCGTAGGTATAAGCATCGTTGCGGCCTGACAGTTTGATCATAAACGGCACACGGTGGTCAGGGTTTGCTTTAAAGACAGATTCATCTTCTGGCGACCATACTTTACCTGCACGCCACGTATCTGCTCTCCACCAGTGATCGGCAGTTAGAATTACGGTTGTATCATCCCAGGTCCCATTACTTTCCATGATTCGCCGTAGCTCGCCAAGCGTCCGGTCGACAAGCGCCAGGTTATCCAGATAGCTTCGGCTCCGCTCGCTGGTCATCGAACCTGTATTCCTATCATAAACCCCGGGCGGGTGAGGCACAGGAAAATGGATCAGCGTGAAATCAAGGTCCTTTCGAGCAACTATATCCCTCGCATGTTCCATTACTTGATTGTAAGTCTCCACTTGATGCTGTCTGAAAAACGCGGCCCTGGGAAGGTGGTCGATAAGTCCGGTATCGTACGACAAATCCTGCGCCATCGGTATAGTTAAGAATGTTCTTTCCCACTGGGCCACGACAACCTGATACAAACGCCACTGATCGGTTTCCTCACCTGCCACGAAACAACTGTTAATATCTTTTCCTAAAATTCGACAGTAGGGCTGATACCATCCAACCACTCCTGTTTTCAATCCGCCATTCCTGGCATCTGAAAAAACGGTGGGCTGCTGGTCCAACCTAACGGCTATATCACTCCCATCGAAACGCAACATCATCTCGTACGGATCTGTGGGTGTTTCTTTAGCGATCAACCGCCCTGTTATGAGCGCGGGCATAGAATAAGATGTCATCCCAGCAGGTGGATACGCTTTGCTGGAGATGAAGGATTCCGATTTGAATCTATCCAGTTCCGGAAGGTTGATAGAAGCCGGGCGAGCGTCGAATGTCGTACGTTGATCGAGCTCATCAAAGAGCACCCATAATATTCGTTTCTGCGTTCCTGGTTGTTGATGTTTGCTCGCCTTGTCTATTTCGTTGGCGCTGACCTTCATCTGGCTGTATTTGATTATTCTCCAGCCCGATTGAAGGAAAGTCAAAACTGCGAAAGAGAACAGGACAAGGATGCAGGTTTGCACTGCATACGCGGCAGAGCGCCAGTGTTTTCTAACGATGAGTGCCAAAAACGCACATAGGACAATGCTGACGAAAATTATCGTCGGCACGCCAATCGCGCCGACAATAAACGAAAGCGAGAAGGCAGTAAAGTTTATTCGGATCGCATTCAACGGTATAATCAGGACGGCAAAAAACAAACACTTCGCAACCTTCTGCAACCACGGCTTGCCAGAACGCCGGACGATGGTTATACCCGCCAAAAAAATCGAAGCCAGAAGAATTACGTTTATGATATATGCTTCATAACGACGCGGGATGTAAGGAAGGGTTACTACAAACCCAGGCTCCGCCAGGATATTACCCCAGACTTTCATGAAGCAGAGGTTTGCCAAAGATACAGCAATCATCAAATCTCTACGCATTGCTGGTTGAAACTCCCAAATGCAAATAGACTTGTCAGAACAAGTTTTTGTTTTTTCAGCCTCGAAAGGATTTTCGGCCGTTAGTAGGCCAAATTTGCCTCTCGATTAAGCGGCCCTCACTTTCCAGCTACATCAACAAACTAGAGCTAATGGTTTTGAGCTTTTACAGCTTCTTTTTCCAAACAAAGAACCATAGAGCCCCTGGTCCCCGATTAAGCACCAAACTCACTCTTAAAAGTCAGATCTAATCAGTCTTTCACTCGGCCTAACTTTCGCGAAAAAAGCAGAACCACAATAATTGAATTCGAGACAATCAAAACACGCGGTAGATAAATGCCATTGTCACAGGCTAATCGGTATGTTCATGTGGCAGCGAAAAGTTGTCTTCGTGTTTTTCGGGCCAGATATAACCGAAGATCGTATTTTCCTTAAAAGGAAATAGAGAGATTAATGGAGCGATCTACCTGTCGTACCTCATGAAACTTTGCATTCATTGTCCCTATGCCGATGTCAGCGCCCGCACCGGCCGCGGCCGATCCCGATCAGTAAAGCAAATTATACGCATTTTGGACGCAAGGCTACAAACAAAAGGCGACTTTTTTATAATCTGGTTGAACTTTTATAAACGGCCCGACCTTATTTCGCTGACTTGGTTGAAGTTCGCTCTTTCATTTTTTTCAATGTAACTCTCGTATATCGGTTGTAACCGGCCGGGCTCATCCACCCTTTCGGGCATTGGACAACTTCGAGATCGCCGGCTGCAAAAAACAGAAACTGGTGTGTCTTACTCGTTTTTCTGCGAACGCGGACTCGATATTTGTCGCCATGTTTGTCGCGAACGCGGGCTACGCGACCGTCTGGAATTTTGACGCACTCTCCTTTTTTGATTGCCGCCGCCATAATTGAATATACTTTCCGGTTCGAATCTTTCTAAAATAGCGCTTTCGGTTCGTTATGCAACTGTAGTTTTCGCGGCTCGATCTTAAAATGAACAGGAGGAACGAGTTGATATGATGAAGGAATTTAAAGAGTTCATAATTCGGGGAAATGTTGTGGATCTGGCAGTGGCCGTGATAATCGGCGCTTCATTCGGAGCAATCGTTACATCACTGGTAAACGATATCATTATGCCGCCGATCGGACGTCTTTTAGGAAAAGTTGACTTTACCAACCTGTTCATAAACTTGTCGGGGAAATCATATGCGTCCGTCGCCGAAGCAAAAGCGGCCGGAGCTCCGACGGTCAATTATGGTATTTTTCTGAACGCCGTGATCAATTTCCTGATAGTGGCATTTGCCATTTTTCTGCTGTTAAAGCTAGTCAATCGATTTAAACGGCAGCCTGAAGCGAAGCCAGTCGATACGAAGAGCTGTCCTTACTGCTTTTCGACAATATCGTTGAAGGCCACGCGCTGCCCGCAGTGCACATCACAACTGGAACAGCAACCTGAAATCGTAACGGGGTAAGCTAGTCTTTACCAGTAGCGGCTTTTGCTTTATCAGGTGGCAGCTCGGTCACAGGCTCGATTAAATGCAGCCGCGCTATGTCGGCCGACAATCTGCCGTTTTTTATCTGATTAAAGATATTGCCGAAACGCGCATTCCAGACGACCTCTTCGGCTTTGTATGATGATCGAGTCTGTACAACCTGCGAAAAGGTCTCGTCTGTTCCGGACAAGAGTATCAAAAACTCGGCGTTTGATTTCAGCAGATCGTCGGAAGAAAGTCCGTACAACGGGCTGTGTTCGTCTATCGGATGGACAATGGTCCAATGGAGTGGAAAGAAAATAACCTTACTGCGCTCTAATTTCAACGGGTAGAACCTGCGGACGGCTTCTTTGCCAGCACCTTCGAATTTGGCAAATAAGACCGTCGCCTCTAACTCAATAATCTGGTTTTTTCTGGCATTGGCGATCCGGAACTCAAAGGCGGTTATGCCTTGATAAGGCGCCACGATTGCCGACTTGCTGAAAAGTATCTTCGCTGTTGGTCTGGAAAAACGAGCAAATAACAAACCAGCCGCAAAGGCAAACCCCAACAAACCTACCAGGGATTCCATCGTAACAAGAACATTTGCGGCAAAGCCGACTGGAATTATGTGTCCATATCCGACTGTCGAAAACGTTTCTGCACTGAAGAAAAAAGCTCGGACGAAACTGTTGGATATCCCAGATTCAGATTGAGCAAGCAACGATCCCGGTCCGCATAACACGTACGCTCCGGCAAAAATGGCATTTATTCCAATATAGCCAGCTACGATCAAAGATATGATCTTTGTCCATGACATTGTCAACAGCGAGTGATAAAGGCTGAGCGATGACCAGAAACTCAACCCTGTTCGCCGGACATTAAACGTGCCATCAGGATTCAACAACCGTTCCAGGCTTTCCTGCGCCACAACGGAACCGAACCCAAGATCCTGTGGTTCACCATTGGTTTGACCGTCGTGCTGTTCGGATGTTTGTCTGTGAGATTTCTTCATATTCAAGTCGTTTTATCGATGTGCAATATGCCCCACAATCGGCTCACTATTCAACAAGAAAGATAAGATTAGTCGGGTCAACAAGAGGTGCCCAGCGAATTCTTTAGGTTTGTTATAACGTCTACTATATGCACGGCTTTGGCTATTCTGCTACACTGACCGGGATGCTCGGAATGGTTACTTGACTCGAAATGTGTTCGAGAACTGGTCCGGACAAAGGGAATAGACGTCTCAAGCTCGCTGACGGAAAAGCCGATTAGGTTAAGGTCCGTGGTATGCGAGTGGTGGGCGTTGTAGGACTCGAACCTACGACCTCTCGCGTGTGAAGCGAACGCTCTACCAACTGAGCTAAACGCCCTTTCAGAAGAGCCAGTAAGATAGCAGAGCGCTGCGGAACACGTCAAACAAATTTGAAAAAGGCCCGTTGATGATCGGACAAAACGCGGAGAAGGGGCAACTGATTTCGGCTGCGAACAAGCTGGACCAGCTTCAGACAGCCATCAACAGCGTCGTTCGCGGCAAGAGCGAAGTTGTTAAACTTGCGACCGTCGGACTCGTGGCAAACGGGCACCTGCTGCTGGAAGACGTTCCAGGGGTCGGCAAGACGACGCTGGCGCAATCTCTTGCACGGTCGTTCAACTGTTCATTCCAGCGCATTCAGTTCACCAGCGATCTATTGCCGTCGGATATTGTCGGGCTGACTGTGTACAACTCTCAACTGGGAGAGTTTGATTTCAAACCCGGACCAATCTTCGCTAATGTCGTCCTGGCAGACGAAATAAATCGGACGACACCGAAGACCCAAAGCAGTCTGCTGGAAGCAATGTCCGAAGGTCGCGCCACAATCGAAAATCGGACTTACAATTTGCCGAGGCCCTTTATGGTCCTGGCGACGCAAAATCCGATCGAGCACCACGGAACATATCCATTACCCGAATCGCAGCTTGATAGATTTATGATGCGGATCCGCATCGGATATCCAGATATGGAGGAAGAGAAAGAGATCCTGCGCGACCAGGCTCTTTATAATCCGATTGACCGCATCGAACCAGTCCTGTCGGGCGAAGACATCTTGTTTATCCAACAGGAGGTCAGAAGGGTAGCTGTTGAGGAATCACTGCTTAACTACCTGATGACAATTGTGAAGGCCACGCGCGAGTCAGAATTCCTGGAGCTAGGCGTCAGCCCTCGCGGCAGTCTACAACTCTATCGCGCGGCGCAGGCGCTCGCATTTATTGAAGACCGCGACTATTGCATACCGGACGACATCAAGCGTCTGGTCATCCCTGTTTTTGCTCACCGTATTGCAGTGAGCGCACGCTATTCCAGTAATCTGCGTCGAAGTGAAGAGGCAGAGACGATCCTGCACGAAGTATTAAAGACTATAGAAGTTCCCCTTTAAGCTTGCTTTGATCCATGAGCGTAATGTCAGGCAAATTTCGAGATTTACTGTCGCGACTGCAGTCTCTTAGCCAAAGCACCCATAAGCCTAAATATCTGCGCAACCTGCGTAACGCGATCCTCAGTATAATACTTGTCATCGTTGCGCTGGTGGCGGCAATCGGCTCGGCAGTGCTTTCGCGCAGTAATTATTTGTTGTCGGCGGCGCTCGCAGGATTCGCTCTTCTGTTATCCCTGATAATTTCGGTAACTATAGTTCCGCGCCTGGCAAAACGAGCACGGTTCGAGCTGTTTAGCTGGAAAATCTTCAGCCAGATCACGACCGCCGGATGGCTTTACCTGACGATAACGGCAATCGTAGGTTTGGCAGCTCTCAACTCGGCCAACAATCTGCTTTATTTGATCTTTTCTGTTTTGGTGGGATTACTGTTTGCGTCCAGCATCATCGCCAGGAATAGCCTTCGTGATCTGGTTGTAAAGCTGAGGTTACCGGACCATATTTTCGCCGGCGAGCCTATCCTGGTTAGCGTAGCAGTCGAAAACCAAAAGATGCTGCTGCCTTCTTTTTCAGTGCTGGTCGAGGCAAACACCACAAACGATTCCACCGCAAACGACGAACCGAAAAAGACAGGACTGCCGGGTGGACCACTGAGCATCGCCTATTTCCCTTTCATTCCTCGTGGTTCTGCGTTGCGGCAGCACACGCGTCACACTTTCGAGCAACGTGGTTATTACAAATTTCACGGCTTCACCCTGATGACAAAGTTTCCAATCGGCTTTTTTAAAAAAAGCCGTGAAGTCGACGCGGAGGGTGAATTGGTTGTTTATCCAAAGACTCAACCGATCAGTGATTTTTTTCACCTGCTGCCAATAAATGACGGTCAATTCGCCAGCAGATTGAAAGGTTCTAACGGCACCGATCTCTATGCCATTCGCCAATACGAGCCCAGCGACGTTGTGCGCCGAATCGACTGGAAAGCAACAGCCAAAATGAGCCGTCTGATGGTCAAAGATTTCACCCGTGAAGACGAGTGGCGGATAAACCTGGTATTTGATTCATCACAAGTGGAAAAGGCTGACTACGATTTCGCGGCAAAATTCGAAAAGGGGATCACCCTGGCGGCGTCGCTGACGAATCATTTCATCAAAGAAGGCGCTGAAGTACAGTTGATCATCCCGGGTGAAACTGTTTCCTATGGATCGGGCAGAGATCACCTGTTCCGTGTTCTGCAGAAACTTGCAATGCTGCAGCCATCAACGAAGGAGATAACAAAAAGCGACAAATCCAATTCTGACGAAACGGCGTGGTGGTTGTTCGACGAGATGCCGTCGCTTGTTCGCGATCGTCATTTCAAGATTCTGATTACGTCGGCCGAGCGGGGTTCGATACCCGCATCGCTGTGGCGGAGCGCGCATATCGTATACCTTAAGGACCTTTAGAGACCCGGACAAATGTCATTTGAAAGTTATTACAATCTGGTCTCGTATCTGACCCTGACTATGGGTTTCGTCACGCTTGTACTGACGGGATATGTTGGCATAGAGACGATACTGCTGGGAGTTTTCGTCCTGACTACGAGTTGGTTGACCGATTTCGGAAAGCTGAAATGGCGTCTACCAGCAGGGAGCAGTTATCTGGCTGTGCTGGCGGTGCCGCTCTTCTTTGTCGATTGGCAATTCATCAGCGGCTCGCCAATCGGCGCGCTGGTCCGATTGATTCTGCTTTTGTCGGTATTCAAACTCTACGCTGAAAAGAAGGACAGAGATTGGCTGTTTCTTTATAGTCTTTCGATGTTCCAGATGCTGCTGGCGGCATCATTATCGATCAGCATCTCTTACATGGCGTTGCTTATCACATATATTCTGCTGCTGCTGTTAACACTCACCGCATCGGAAATTCGCCGCGCCAAACGCACGATCGAGCCTGTCGGAGAGATAGAGGTTCTAAGCTCAAAAGTTCGCTACCGCCCGGGCACCAAGATAGTTAATCGCCTGATTCGTGTCTCGTTCGTTCTGCTGGTGTTGTCGCTTGTTTTGGCTACTCCACTATTCATATTCATGCCCAGGCCCTATGGGGGCTTGCTGGGTCAGCTTGGGAATTCTACCCAAGCTCTCTCCGGTTTTTCCGACAGTGTTTCGCTGGGTGACGTCGCCAGCTTAAAGAAAAACCCGCAGGTCGTGATGCATGTCAAAGTCGAAGGCGCAGAGAGTCGAATTCTGCCCAGGTTGAAATGGCGCGGTATCGCGCTGGATTATTATGATGGCGAAAAGTGGCAGAACTCTTTTGTCTCGCGGCAACACATGAGAGGTCAGGGCGAGATCTATCAGGTGGACTACGGTCTTTCGCAGGAACAATCGGCCTACATTAAACAGACATTTTTCGTCGAGCCCGTTTCGACACCGGTCATGTTTGCCGCATGGCGACCTGTCAGCGTACAGGTCGGAATCCGTCGCGTGATGCGTGATCCGACCGCTTCGCTTTATACCGACGATCACAGCACTTCCCGAATCACCTATTCAGTCAATTCGGATGGAAGCGTCCCTCGTCCGGAGCTTCTTCGCGAAGCAAGGACCGTTTACCCATCTGACGAGCGGCGCTATTATCTGCAGCTTCCGAATATTGACCCAAGGGTCAAACAGCTTGCATTACAAATCACGCGTGGAGCAACCAACAACTATGACCGCGCAAAGCTGATCGAAAATTATCTACGCACCGAATACGGCTACACGCTGGAAGTACCACGGACGAATGAGCCCGACCCGCTCGTTGATTTTCTGTTCTATACAAAGAAAGGCTACTGTCAATACTTCGCTACTGCAATGGCGGTAATGTTGCGCAGCATCAATATTCCCGCGAGAGTCGTCAACGGTTTTCAAGCAGGTGATTACAATCCGATGATCGGCAGCTTCGTCGTGCGGCAGTCGGATGCGCACTCCTGGGTCGAGGCTTACTTTCCGCTCAACGGCCCGGAGTCGGCGCAATGGGTTGAATTCGATCCGACACCGCCCGCGGGGCAGAACGTCTATGAAGCGGGATTCTTGACCAGCCTGTCCAGATTCGCTGATGCGCTTGAGTTTTTCTGGCAGCAACATGTGATCTCTTACGATTCACAACAGCAGGTCAAAGTATGGGATCGCGTTGAAAGACAACTCTCGTCGTGGAAGACTAACGTGACGCTATTGTTCCATCAGGTATCGGTTGGAATCGCCTCTTTGAAAACATCCGGTGACACTGCTCAGACCTTGGTGATCATCGTCGCCTTCTTAGTGGTATTGGCGTTCGTGACAGTTGCAATGCGAAAAGCAGGCTGGCTTCCCGGAGCAGAGTGGTGGCGACTGTTGTTAAGACTGAACGGCAAGAGTTCTTACCGTGAATCTGCATTTACCTATTACAATGAAATGCAGCAACTACTGGCGCAAAGAGGGCTCACTCGAGAGCCAGGACAGACCCCCATGGAACTTGCCCTAAACACAGGCTTTGATGAAGCCGTGCATATAACAACGATCTATAATCGAGCGCGCTTCAGCGGCGCAGAAGTCAAGCCTGAAGATGTAAAGTCGATATCCGGATGGTTAACGCAACTACGCGCCCGATTGGCAGAGATGGACAAGGGATCGAAGCGATCCAGAATGCTTCGTAAGGTTTTGAAGCGGCGCATCAAGGATGATCGCGCTATCGAGCACACGTCAATGCGCGGCCGCCATCAATCTCATAAGTCGCGCCGGTAATCCATCCGGCTTTATCAGAAGCCAGAAACAAGATCAAATCAGCCACTTCTTCAGGTTGTCCCACACGTCCGATGGGATGAGTAGTCTTGCTGTGCTCCAGAAACTTTGAATAATTCTCCTCGTTCATTCCGCCGCGCCGATGAATATTCGTGATCACGACACCGGGATTGACTGCATTAACTCGCACGCCATGTTGAGCAAGTTCGAGAGCAGAGCAGCGGGTCAGTTGATCAACAGCAGCCTTGCTGACGCAATAGGCGAGCACTCCGGGAAAGGACCTTTCACCCGTGACGCTGGAAACATTAACGACGTTGCCCTTGTGTTTGATCAATGCCGGCAGAGCCAGTTGCATCAATCGGAACACCGAGCGAACGTTGATGTTCATCATCTGGTCCCACTGTTCCTCTGTGGTCGTTTCAATCGTACCGTTGGTAATGATGCCCGCGGCGTTGACCAGAACGTCGATGCCGCCAAAGCGTTCGATTGTTTCATAGACGATTTTACGAGCATCGCTTTCCCTGGTTATATCGGCCACGATGTTGATGGTCCGACTGTCGTCGCATTCAATAGCGGTTTCTCTCAACGCTCGCTCGTTTCGTCCCACTAGCGCGACCGAAGCTCCCTGTTTTGACATCGCGACTGCGGTAGCGCGGCCAATACCGCTGGAAGCCCCGGTCACAATCGCAATTTTCCCGCTGAATTCCACAACCTGCTCCTTCCTGGTTCTTCATTGAACGTCTTTCGAACTTATAGAATATGGATAATATCAATATATTCAATATTCAAAACTGGCTATTTATTGCGCTCATCGTAACCCTATTGGTTGAGTCTTAATTGCCGCATTAGATTTTCTTAATGAACTTTAAGGTAAGTCCTTCTCTTTGCTAAAATTGACGCATTAACAACTGCGCGAGGGTTCGCTAAAATAAAGCGATCAGTTTCAAAAAGGTACGGAATCAATATGTCAGTCAGGTTCGTTAGACTGTGGGCGATTGCAGCCCTGTCTGCGTTGTTTTTACTCGTCACTCTTGCGCCTGGACAGAGCGGGAGGCGACTCCCGAAGACCAACGATAAGGGCAGCGATGAAGTTCAGTTGAGCACCGCGGAAGTGATTTTACCCATCACCGTTCGCGATGAATTCGGTCATCTAGTCCGAGGACTCAAAGAAAGTGATTTCATCGTGCTGGAAAACGAGAAGCGCCAAAAGGTAACCAGCTTCACCGTTGAACAGGTCCCCGTTAACGTAGTCCTGCTGCTCGACGCCAGCGGAAGCGTCTTTACCGAGATTCCCGCGATCCGCGAAGCCGCAAAGAAGTTTACGGACCAATTCACTGAAAACGACAAGTTCGCTGTAGTGCAGTTTGCCGACAAGATTCAAACGCTGCAGGATTGGACCAACGATAGATCCGAAGTTAATCATGCTCTGAACTGGAAATATCGCGGTGGTGATTTGACCTTGTTTTTCGATGCTCTGCAGGATGTCTGCGTCAACACGCTTTCAAAGATCGATGGGCGCAAAGTTATAATCCTGATGACCGACGGAGTTGATACCGGCAGCAAAGGCACGATGGAAGCGGCTTTCAAGGCGGCCGTGAAAGCGCAGGCTACTGTTTACGTGATCGACAAAGCAAAAGTACAAATTGTCGACATCCAGAAACAGACCGGCGGGGTCGGCGGAGCCATTTCCGGTACAAAAGGAATTGGACGCATCTTCATTCAACAGCTCGAAGAGGCAGAGCGTCATTTGGGAGAACTTGCCGAAATGACTGGTGGGTCTATGTATTCGCCACTCAAAAATGATGAGCTGACAAAAGCTTACAAGGATGTCGCCGACGAGATCAAAGGTCAGTATGTCGTAACATACGTTTCCTCGAATGAAGACCAGGACGGCAGCTATAGACCGATCAAAGTCGCTCTGTCACACGCAGGATATACCGCATATTCACGCCAGGGGTATTACGCCAATAAAGGTCAGCAGAATCAATGACTGGGAAGTTCAGAGCGCAAGGACCTAACTCGCACTCTGAACTGAGACTCATGTCAGTCTCCGGAGTGTGTTAATTGCTCTGGATGAGAGTTTCTGCGCGACGAGCTCTTTTTCGAACTTGCCGATTTCGTAGTTTTATTCGCGCTGGACTTAGTAGTGGTCTTGCGCGCAGCTGGTTTCGTCGCACCCGCCGATGATGTCTTACGCGATCCGGCCTTTCGCGGTTTTTGCTCTGGCTGAATGTCGGCAACTGTTTCGACGCCGCTTACAGGTTCTTCATTGATCGCGGACTCAACCAAAGCGGAAGCGCCTAGAACAGAATTTTCAGTGACTCGTCCGTCATCCGAAGCCTTGCTGCTCTCCATCTCACGTAACAGATAATCCAATATTTCGCCCTCTGCGCGGAACCAATCTTCGGCTTCATAGCCGGCTTCGAAACCTCTGCTTTCCGATATATGATATGCACGCTCTGCAATCATCTTCTGAACAGCGTCGTTTCTCAGCAGTTCTTCGCGCGTTTGTTGCCAATTCATCTTTCAACCTCCCACATTTTCCTGAAAAATTGTCGGACCGAGTTCAGCCTATTAAGCATATTCAATTATCCCGCAGGCGCAACAATACAGGTCTTCAAGTCCACCTGATCCAGGAGGATTGAATCCAGTATTTCGTCAGTCGGTACCCTTCGGGCAAGGGGAGTAACAAGGAAATAACTAATAATAAGTTGTCAAACTGCTCGGGAAGATATGATAACGTCTTGCAGTATAACAGATGGACGAAGATCTGCAAAAACCCACCTTTGTGGTTTCATTCTATGCCTTACGGCGTACGAATCGTAGCCCATTTCGATGACCATTTGATCCGAAGTTCTGCTGGATCAGATCCTGAAGCTTGTCATCTAATTCGTATCCTACGCTGTTTCGATCGAGCTCTCGCGCTACCTTCGCCGTTGTTCCCGAACCCATAAAAGGATCCAAAACAGTTTCGCCTTTATAGGAATAGAGCGTGATTATTCGCCGGGGTAATTCGTCGGGAAAGGCTGCAGGGTAAACGTAGTCTGTTTCCCTGTTCTTGTGCGGCAGGCGGTTGACCATATTCCAGACTGTTATATTCCAGCGTTCTTCGTTGTATTTCTTAACGTCGATTCGCGAATTCTCCTTGGTCTCTGCCGTAACGCTTTTGTAGTCGAACTTTCCTTTCTGAAAGATCAACAGCGACTCCTGCAGATTGTCCGGATAAAAATACATAGGGAAAGGATGTTGCAGCACTATGCCGCTTCTACGGCTGATGCGAATGTAACCATCAGGCTTTCGCCAGATGATCTTGTCGCGGTATCTGAAACCGGCGTCCATAAAGATTCGAGTCATGTCGGCAACTACTGGATATTTCTCGCCTTCGACCAGCATGTCGTCGCAGTTAACTACCGCTATGCGACCCTGCTGCAGCACTCTATAAGTTTCGCTTGCGAACGCCCGCATCACATCGATGAATCGGTCATAGGAGGAATAGAATCCCTCATAATCGAACGGCGCGTTGAAGTATGGTGGCGAAGTCACCATTAGTTGGACCGACTGATCGGCCAGTTCCGTCATCTCTTCGCAAGAGGCAAAAATTATTTTGTGTTTAGTCGATGGCATTGAATCGTTCACATTGTATACGGCGAATAAGGAGCAGGCGGCTCCAGTCTAACTCGATGTTGGGTTTTAAAAATGAAAGACACCGATCCGAATCGAACCTCACAGCCGTCGCGTAGCGCTCCGTCCATTATGCGCTTTCCATTTATAAACGTGCCATTGGTCGAGCCGAGATCCTTCAGAAAATACTGTTCCGATTGATGCCAATAGATCTGAGCGTGACGCTTTGATACCGTAGGATGATCGATAACAAAGTTGTTATCGAGCGTTTTCCCGACACGCATAAACGTATTGTTAATTACACAGGCTACTTCTTCATGACCCGATGAATCGACACTCAGAAAGTGAGGCTGCTCGCGCCGGTCTGACGAACTTACGTTCATCATCAGACTCTGGCCGCACTTCTTGCAGAAACTTGCTCCCAGTCGTTGTTGCGTTCCGCACGTTGGACAAAAGCGCTGATCCGTCGGCGCGGCGATCTGCGTTCCGCATTGAAGACAGAATTGATCTGTTTGACCGAGCATCCCGCATTGTGGACAGGGCATTATATTGCCCAGCATTCTTGTGCCCTCCTTGTGCGGAGAGCGGTCAACCATTTTGTTGATTTTGATTTTGACGTAAACGAACATCCCGATCATCAGCCCGATTACCGAGAGAGCGGTTCCACCCAGGACAATTCCGTGCAGGACCGGGACCATTTTGCTTATTGCCGGACCCAGGGTGAGTATCGTGTCGAAAAAGGCGTGCATCATCGCCGCCAGCAGCCAACCGCCAACCAGAACGGGGAAACGTTTCTCCTTCAGATTGGGCATTCCCTTGGCTTTGCTCATCGCCAGACCCCAAAAAGCGGAGAACAGTGCGTGACCGGGGTTTGAAAGAATCGCTCTTGTTGCCACAGTGCCAAGGCCAAACTGTGCCAGATATAGAACATTCTCAGCAGCGGCAAATCCCAGGGCGGATGTGGCGCTGTAGACAACTCCGTCTACCGGTTCATCGAATTCGGGGCGATGGTAGGCAAAGGCGTAAACCGCCAGAAATTTGCAGCCTTCTTCGACTGGACCAACCACCAAAAAAAACCCGAGAATATCTGATATAGCGTTTTTACCGAGCAGCAGTGTAAAGAACGTCGTTCCAATCAGATTTCCAATAAACGCCAGAACAGTGGAAAGAATACCCAGAAGGAAAGTTACAGAGATTGTTCTTAAAGGCTCGGGATCGTATTTGTCCTGGCGCCAGAAGTAAAACAGCCATAAGATGCATGGCAGCAACGATAAAAGAGGTATGAGTATGATCTCTTGGCCAAGCATAACCAGGGGCTGTTAATTTGGAAAAGTGTCAGGTCAGCCTGACTGCTTCTCCGTATTGTTGCCCTCACGTTTCTCTCCGTTACAGAGTCCTCTTCATTATGACCAGGGTCATATCATCGACTGGTGCGGCTTTTCCGACAAATTTAGAAAGCGCTTCTTCAATCTTGTCCCGGAGCCTGGCCACGGGAGCATCGCGATACTGGCGAGCCACCTCGATCAAGCGAGCGTCACCGAACTCCTCATCGCTTTCATTTACGCTCTCTGTGATTCCGTCGCTGAACAGCAGCAGAATATCGTTCGGTTCGATTTTAACTGTGCTCTCCTCGTAAGTTGACTCCGGCAACAGTCCCACGGGGACGCCACCGACTTCCAGCCGATCAACCCTATCCGCGCGAATCAGAATCGGCGGGTTGTGTCCGGCGTTCGAATAGACCAAATTTCCCGTTTCGGTATCGAGAACGCCTAGAAATAGCGTTGCAAATTTATTGTCCGGCGAATTCCGATCCAGGTATTCGCTGATTGCTCCCATCACACCTGAAACAGACGATCCGGTCGTTGCCTGAGCGCGAACTGCAGCGTGCAGCGACGCCATTAATAGCGCCGCGCCAGTTCCCTTGCCCGAAACGTCGCCGAGCGCGATTTCCAGATTTCCATCTGTCCGCTCGATAAAGTCGTAGTAGTCGCCCCCAATTTCGCGGCACGGAAAGCTCATGCCGGTCAGCTCGTAACCTTGAAGCTGCGGAGGCGAAACCGGCTGCAATCGAAGCTGAATTTCGCTTGCGACTGCGAGTTCTTCTTCCAGTCGCTTTTTCTCCAACCGCTCTTCCATCAAACGGGCGTTTTCAATCTTTATTGCAGCTACTCCCGCCATGGCGGTCAGGACCTGAAGGTCATCCTCTGTGAATCTATTTACGCTGAATGGGCTGTCGACGTAGATCATTCCCAGTATCTGCTGATCTATAGCCAGCGGAACCGCCATCACTGAGCGCAGGTTGTTGAGAACGATCGATTGGCTGCCTACGAATCTTGCGTCATGCGCGGCATCCGATGTCAAAATCGAAGTGCCTTCTTTTGTTACCTGATCAATCACCAGGCGGCTGATCTGAACCGGAACCGCCTGTGGGTCCATGAATCCTTCACGCGTTTTGGCCACTTTGTAATGAAGATCGTGCGATGAACCTTCGTGAAGCAAGAGGAATCCCCGCTCTACCGGAACTGTATCGAAAACCAGGTCCATCACTTGTTTCAACGTTTCATCCAGCGAAGCGTTCGACAGCAACGCCACGCCTACGCGACTTATCACTGCCAGCAGATCACGATTAACGTGCGGTTGCGATTTCGCCGGAGCATATCCGGCAGCGCTCTGAAGCGAAGGTTGGGGACCAGACATCAGGCTGCTGGTCAATTTTGAATTTTGCCAGGAGCTTATAATCGCTTCGGGCGTGACCTGCGGCAAGTTGTCGGAAACCAGAACTTTTGTGTGTTCGCTGGGAGCCTCGTTGTCGGATAGGAACTGAAGGTCGGTCTCTCCAATCCTGACGCGGTCGCCAAGAATCAACGGACATCTTCCGACAACTCGCAGTCCGTTTCGGAAAGTGCCGTTCACACCCCCCATATCGACCAGATAATAGATATCGCCTTCTCGGCGAATCTCTGCGTGCAGTCGCGAAGCAAACGGATCGGCTATACAGACATCATTGCGTGATGACCGCCCGATCGACGTTTTCGGTTTATCGATCTTGAATGTGTCTTCGTAGCCCTGTTGTTTTATTACCAGTTTTGCCATAGCAGAAACAGAATTTATTGACCACTTTCGCCGCTCGGTCAAGGTCAATTCGGCGCTCGCTATCAAACTACTTTTACGACTGTCGTTCGCGCGATTTTATCGTGCCATCCCTGATGATTGTGATCCCAGACTATCCAGAGAAAGCCCAGCAAGGCTGGCAACGCGGAGACAAGATAGCCTACAAGATTGCGCTTAAGGATGTCACCGAACCTTGGATATCCGCCGTCAGCAAGAGTTATTTGGATCCCAAGCATTTTTTTGCCGATGGTCTGTCCAGTAAACACCGGCAACATTATCCAATTGATCAGATAGAAGAAGGCTGAAACGCCGATTACGACTCCCATTGACCAGTTCAGCGAGCGTCTTCCGGCGAAAACCGAAGTGCCATAAATTATCAGTTCTATTGTAATCAGCACCAGCAGGAAATCGATGATGAATGCACCGACCCTAAGACCAAAATCGGCGAGGCCAATCGATTCTTGTTCCATTTGAATGGCCGGTGTTTTCGGCATAACACGGTCGAGCACAACCGGCTGATTTACCGCATTCACCGGCAAAGCCGCTGTCTTCTGCGACACTGTGATTGCCGGCTCAACGATCTGCTGATTCACCGAAGGTTGTGGTTTTGCAACCTGCCGCAATTCCTCGGTCCTGGCGACCGGATTATTGTTCGCGGAAATCTCTGGTCTGTTTGGCTGATTCGTCTGCTGACTGGCGTTTTCTCGCCGTGGCTGAGCGGCGGTGAACTGTTCCGTGGCAACAGTGCGACGCTCCTCGGAGCCGTTTATTGGGTGAGTTCCGGTTCTTTCTAACCGACGCGGAGCCTCGGGAGGTCGTTCGATGTGCCTGGTTTCAGAAGTCGATGAAACTTTTCTCGTTGGAACAGTCCTGTCTTCGCTTGCCCGATTTACTACAGTACTGGGAGTTGGCGGTCGTTGAGATGCCGGCTTCGGCGGAAAATTGGTATCTGGCGCAGCGGGCGGGTCCATAACTGGACCGCCAGGCGGAATAAATATCTTCGAACCGCCCTGCGATGAAGGTTGTTCCGGCTGCTGGGCACGATTGCCTTTCAGTGTTGCGCCGCAGGAATGACAGAAACGCGCTGTAGAACGAACCGGTTTACCACAACGCGGACAATTATCGGGCATAGAACACAGCGGAATTAAGAGTCAAGACAAGAATGCTGCACCCCTAACCCCAAACTCCTTTTGATCCTAGCCACGACAGTCTTGCACTCTTGCAAGTTAAAAGTCAAACGGCAAAGGATAGCTCTTGGTCATCTCTTCCAATCGGAATCAATAGAAGAGATGCGGGTCTCATCAATCCAGTTTCCTTACCAGTCTAAACCAATTTGCGACCTTAGTGGAACTCTTTTCCACTGGCCTTTAGGTTTTGGATGGGCAGAGCAATTTGCTAGTTTATAATAGGATAACGCATATGTCAGAAACCGTGACACCTGATGGCCAAATTCGCACCGTTGCAACCTGTGTCACACCACGTGTCACGGCAGTAATTATAGATAACAAAGCAGTTATCGTTACTGTGACATGTGTGACACCAGACGGCCGAATTTGATTTTTGTGCCACACTTTGCCACATATTCAGGAGAGGACTTTGGTCCGCGAGATCAGTAGCACTTTCAAACCCCGGCAAAGAGTCAGTTAGTCCCCGGTTTTGGCTGCACGGACGATCTCAAGCCTGGTCGATTAATAGTTTGCGCGGACTTCAAGCAGACGCCACGATTCTGACAAGTTTAAGTCAGGTTAAATCGCAAGAATTCCAAGATTTGCCTGATTATTTGACGAGATACTTCGCTGTCGTCCATCAAATCGAATGCGTGAGGACCTTCAGGGTGGTTCACAAATGTTAACGGCAAATTGACTGCCAGGGCTCTGGCTATGAAGCCATCGATTGTTTCGTTCAGCCGTGGCATTTGATCTTTCCCTGCTCTTGCGATTAACAACGGCTTGTTACCCGGCAAATCTTCGACAGACTGATCTTCACACGGATTTGCAAATCCCCACTGTTTTGATGCATCCGCGACTACTGTTGAGCCTTGCGCGTCGAGCATAAATCCATAGCAAAGCGCGGCGCATTTGATGCAATTGGGACTCTTTTCCATCAGAAGCCCGAGCGCCATCGGCACATTCCCTGAACAGGCCCACAATCCAATCCTCTGCTTATCTACTCTCAGCGATTCGGCATTTTGAATAACGTATTCCAGCAGGGATTGAACATCAGAAGGTTTCTCATTGGTGTAAGTTATTGCAATCATCCCCGACGCGGCCGTGAGTTGCGCCCAGGAGACGTATGATCCCATCTCCTTTGCGTTGCAACCAAAAACGCCCTGGAGTCCGCGATCAGGATAGCCTAAGACAAAAATCACTGCCGGCTGCAACGATGTATTCTTTGATTCAGGCGGACAATAAATGTCCATTTTTAAAGTGTCCGCTTCAGTTGTGCTGTACGGCACGTTCCGCCTGATTCTTACAGCATCGATGCCTGGCAGCTCGTAGACCACGCGTTTCTTTGCGAGCTCGCTTAGTTGATTTTCCTGGTTCACTTCTTTTCTCCTTTTATCTGGAATTCGTAGTTTCAGGGCCAAAAAAGGCGTTAAAAAAGTGAAGCCCTGCAAGTGGTGACTACACTTGAGGGCGTACGGTTCACTGATACAAAAGGATGTCGCGTTAATTGCTACCTATATATTTCAAACCGGACAACCAAGTCAACCCGCTGGCGAAGGTACCCTGTGCACAAGCATTTCTGACTGACGCGCAGGCTTACCTGCCCCTACAACACGAGACTTTGCAACTTCCTTCGAGCCATACCGGGAAATCTCTTCCTCTGTTAACTCTCTTCTGAGAGAGCCATAAAGCCAGTCGGCCAGTGGCAAGAGGAAGTTAACATTCGCCTCTGTGTCCACGTGATGGATGTAGTGATGGTCATCCAAAAAATGAAACCAACCTCGCGCTTCCATCCAGGGGTGTGTTCCGGGACGATGAATCGCGTCGTGAACAGTTATGAACAGATTTGAAATAATGATTGTCGCCAGAACGCCGCCGACCAGAAATACCGTGTTTGTTGATAACAACCACATTGGAGCCCAGATGAATGCAGCTCCGAGAGTCAGGTAGAAAGAGAAATGCGCAAAATAGGTCACACCATTTTTTAATGCCGAATCCTGAGTATTGCTTACACCTACACCAAGGATCGGTATTCTGCGCGCCCGACCTCCTGTGACATACCGCCAGGTCGGAAAATAGAGGTGATGATGCGCTGAGTGAATCGTGAAAATACGTCGCGCGATTCCATTGGTACGGTGATAGATATGCCTGTGCACCAGCCACTCTATAGGCGATGCGATAATTGGCGCTAACAAAAAACCGGCCACAAAACCGGCAACATTACCTGAAGCAGTTTGCGATAGCTCCTTTGCCATAAGAGATGTAGCCACAAAAAGCAATATGAGAATTCCAGTCATTGACAGCACACGAAACCGATTGGGGGAGTGAATCTGATGTTGGTTCATGTAATTTTCCTTTCAGGGACTTTGCTGCGATGGCGGCCGACTGCCGGAAGTTATGCAGAGGTGAGATTGTTGGCAGGTACGTTGATTTAGTCCCGTGACAATTGTCGCATAAAACTGCGCTCGTATCTCAAAAAACAGTTTGTTTCTCGAAAATATTCAGTTGCGGCCTGACACTCGGGATCTGTCGCGGCCTTCTGACGGTAAGCATCATATGCTGCCTGGTCGGGAAAACTGAAAAGCGCTATTGCAACGTTGTCCGGACCCTCTTTTCCAAAACCCGGGAAGCTGAATGCGGCGGAGTCCGGCGTCTTCTCCGGCAGAAAATAACCAAGATGAGTCCCGCCGAATTTCTCGATCAGCGCAGTCCAGAGATGAGCGTAGTGTTCGAACTCTTCGATTTTCGCTGGATCAATTACGTAGCGAAGATAACAGGTAATCACTGGTATTCCAGATCAAAGGGTCAACCGAGAATCTCATTTGCACTGACGGTAACGTCCGGCAACGCTATTGGCGATATTGATTCACCTCGATTTACAAATCGAACATCTTTATATTTGCCAGCCACCGGACGAGAATAAACTTCGATTCTGTCTTCACGCAGATTCACCAGCCATACTTCGATGATTGATGCTTCTGCATATAGCGGAAGCTTGACATTTCGGTCATACTCAATTGACGTATCGGATACTTCTATAATTAATAATACGTCATTACCTGTTGGATGACTGTGGGAATAGAAGTCGGCACGACTGGTCAGCAACGCTAAATCAGGCTGAGGCAGCGAGTAGTTGTCAATTTGAACAGGATCCTGGACGCTGATGATTGCATACGCGCTGGCTTTTTTGCCGAGAATGTTGTTAAGACGCTTTACACAAGCTGCATGGCCGCTTCCTATAGGACTCATTCTAATAAGCTCGCCTCTGATAAGTTCAACTCTATCATCTTCAGTTAGAATGCCCGCTGTGGTCATCCGATTATATTCATCGACCGTGAATACCCATTTGTCAATCTGAACGGACATAACTCTCCACGTTCATTTGAAAGGTTTTACATCCAAATGATAACACAGCATTTTACTGGCACACAGGCTCTAAGATTTATCGGGCTACATAACTTTGAATTTCAGGTTGGTTTCACCAAGGCGAATTTCGTCATTATTGTGAAGCAGGCGAGAGGAATTTGGCGGCAATCTGTCGCCGCGATTGAGATACGTTCCATTCACGCTGCCAATGTCTTCTACCATGTACTGATCGCCCTTGCGATGCAGCCGAGCGTGACGTCGGGAAACTTTTGTGAGCGGATCGAAACGGGTCAAGTCCACTTCCGGATAAAGTCCCTGTGTAGGATCCGCGCGGCCGATCAGGATCATTTCTTTATCCAGTGGGAATTGACCGGCAATGTCTCCCGTTTCCAGAACGATAAGCTTAGCGGTTGGGACAGACAGCGGCTGCTGATGTCCACACAGCGCGCAATAAAGATCGTCGGCCGTTATCTGCTGCCCGCAGTTGCCGCAAAAGACCCAGTTCCCGGGCGTTGGAGGAGCGGGGATCGGATCAATGATTGGCCTGGGTGCAACAGCAGGACCACCGATAAGACGGCGTTTGTGCTCCTCCAGAACCTGCATCATCTCGCGCGCCGAGGAAAATCGATTGTCGGCCTTGTACTCGGTCGAGCGAATCAGAATACGCTCCATGTCCGGCGTGATCTGCGGATTAATGTCGCGTGGACGAGGATTCTTGGTGAAGTCGAATATCAACAGCGGATTATCCTGCGGATCAGCTCCTGTCAGCATATGGAACATCGTCGCGCCTAGGCTGTAGAGATCAGATCGCGGGTCGACTTTGCCAGAGAACAATTCCGGCGGGGCATATCCCATCGTGCCAATCGCCGTGACACCTTTTTGTGTGGGAGCAACCGTTCTTGCGATTCCAAAATCTATCAGCATTACCCGGCTGGTGCGTTCGTCCAGCATCAGGTTAGCCGGTTTTAAATCGCGAAAGATGATTGGCGGATTCAGGCTATGTATGTAGTCAAGAACGTCACACGTCTGTATAGCCCATTCGGTGACGCTTCGCTCGTCGACGCGGCCGCTGGCCTGGCGCATTTTCGAAGAAAGATCGCTACCGTTCACATACTTCATAACAAGGTAGTAACGATCGTTCTCTACGAAGAAATCATAGATAGTGGGAATCGATGGGTGTTCCAGGCTTGCCAGGAGTGTGGATTCACGCCGGAAATCTTCAATTGCTTTCTCGCGCTGATGCGCGTCGGCAAACATTTCCAGCATTTCTTTGACGGCCCGCGGTGCGTCGGCCAGATTTTTGTCGTGGGCAAGGTAAACGCTGCCCATACCGCCGCCACCAATGCGACGTACAATCAAAAATCTGTGATTCAATAATGTGCCTGGCTCTAACTGCCCACCGGGAGCATTTTTCTTCTGACTCATAGAACTGCTATATGTATCCGCCGTTCCTGTCTTTGCCGGAACAGGAGGAGGCGGAGGAGGCGCTTCTTCCAGCTTCGCGCCGCATTCGCCACAAAAAGGATCTCCTGGAGTTACCGTCGAGCCGCACTCTGGGCAAAATAACATAACAATAAGAGGTCAATATCGACAATCAATTCGGACTGAATTCCGGGCCGACGGGCATCGCCCCTAACTCAGATGCGGCAATCGGGCCAGAAGTCACACGCCCTTCTACAGACCATAAAGAGCAATCGACTCAATTCTCAACAATGAATTTCAGGAACGTCTTACCGATGATCAATTCGTCGCCGCTGCGCAGCGGTTGCCGTTTTCCCGGAATTAAACGCCGACCACGGTTGACGAATGTTCCGTTGGTCGACCCAAGATCTTCGACCATATATTGGCCGCTCTCGACAATAACACGAGCGTGACGCCGCGAGACCTTGGCTTCGGGATCGTGCTGATCGAGGTCGATGTCGGGGAAAATGCCGTTGTCGGCATCCCATCTGCCAATCTGGGCCTCGGGCCCTGATATCGGAAACTCCTTGCCGATGCTGCCACCACGCGAAATCACCAGTTTGGCGTGCGCTCGCGCACCACTTGAAGTCTGCGGCGAGTTGCGTAATGACTCCGTGCCGCTCCCTCGATTGTCAAGGTGCGAAGTTGGCTCGCTCGCACGCGATGAAGGAGCCGAAGCCGCGGATTGATTAGCCGCAGGGCGCCGTGAATCGCTCTCCTGTCTTGGAGGAGGTGGCGGCGAATAATCGACAACCGGCTGGGGTTGTGATGCCTGCGGAGGCGCAACCGGCGGTGGCGGTGCTTGAATCACCGGAGGCGGCACCTGAACCACTGGAGGTGGTGCTTGCACTACCGGTGGCGGCGACGGAACGACCGGTCTTGGAGTCTCCGTTGTACGGACAAACGCTGGTTCGGGCGGAACCAGGTCAGGTCCGGTAGTATAAGTTTTTTGAGGCTCAATAATCGGATCCGGTTTATTCATCGGGGGAAGAGTCGGAACAGGCGATTGCACCGCTACTGTTGCCGTATCCTCCGGAGTAGCGTGCAGCCGCACACCACACTCATCGCAATATTCAGAGCCATCAAGATTATCTGTTCTACAGTTGTGACAACGAATCATAGCTCGACTAGCGGCCTCCTGGCGCCATAAGCTTTATCAAAAGCAGAGATAAATAAGATGTTTCCCAGCAAACTGATTATAGCGCAAGCAGTCGTTTGCTGAAAACGAAAACGTCTTGAAACAAAGTTTTGCAATCTCAGGGTTATAGAGATCGCTCCATTACGTAATCATTTTGGAGATCAGAACCTAGTTGAAAAGATTGTTCCCCAACTACTTTGAATCCCCAATCACGGTAAAACCTCTGTGCGCGTTCGTTGCGCTCCCAGACGCCCAGCCAGATTGTAACGAAGCCACGTTCTTTGGCTTCGTCCAGGCAGCGACGCATCAAATTCGCGCCTATCCCTTTACCAATCCAGTCGTTGACGACATATATTCGGGCGATCTCGATTGAGCGCTCACTTTTAATGCATGCGGGCGATGACCCTGACTGTAGTTTTGCGTAGCCCTGCACAACTTCTGCGGATTCCGCTATCAGAAAGATAACATTCGGTTTATCCAGCTCCGCCGCCTGTTTACTCGGGCTAAAAGCCTCGGAAAGGTAAACCGCCATATCCTCTGGTTTGTTCTGATCGGCAAAAGTATCGTGAAATGTTTGCGAACCAAGGGTTGCAAGCAAATTCGCATCTTCATTAGTGCCAAACCGGATTACTGAAATCGCTTTTTCGTGGGCGGTACCTGACATAGGCTGTAAATGATAGCATATTGGCACGAAATTCATTTATCTGTAGGTGCATCGTCGTTTTTTTCGGACAAAAATCACTTAATCAGTCACAAGTTTGCGAACGATAAGTAACTTTAAGGTCAAACACTTACGTTTGACACGGCCAGGACCGTCCAGTACAATTAAGGGTTCGGTAAATGAGGATTAGCCGAACTTAACGCACAAACATACGCTCAAATGTCGTTCAAATGTATTGATACCAAAGCTTTGTGACGCCAGAGTTGGTTTGAAAACGCAAGCCGGTCTTTTTGGCCCTTCAATCTTTTGCTTTTTTGGAACATCGATAAAAACAAGAGCGTACAAGATGGCGGTTAACACTCTGGTGGAAGGAATCATCTCTTACCATGGCAATGAATCGTAAGAAAAAAATATTTGTAATCTCTGGTGTCATTTTGGTGCTGGCTCTGGTCATCCTGATCAGCGTGACTGCCAATAGTAAGGATGTGCCAGAAGTCCAGACGGCGAAAGTCCAAAAGCGGGCCAAGCTGGAATCCAAAGTTACCGCGTCTGGCGAAGTCCGTCCGATCAACTACTTTAATCTGACCGCGGAAGTTTCCGGCAGAATCGACAAGATATACGTTCAGGAAGGGGATTACGTAAAAAAGAATCAGCCTTTGATTACAGTTGATCCCACTCAGCTTGAATTCTCAGCCCAGGGTGCAGAGGCTGCAATGCGGTCCGCGCAGGCTGATGCTAACGCCTCTGATTTGCAGGTAACATCGGCGCAAAACAATCTGAGCCAGCAGAAATCGATGCTTATTCAAGCGAAAGCCGATTACCAAAGAATGAAAGCCGACCTGACCAATGCTGAGCTGGAGTACAAACGCCAAACTGATCTGCTGGAAGCCGGAGTAGGCACGAAGTCGGCCTATGATGCGGCAAAGGCTAGGCGCGATGAAGCCGTCGCAACTCTTGATGGCGGCGATGCTCGCATAAAGCAACTGGAATCTGCTGTTCAGGACGCAACCGTTGCCATCACGCGCGCAAAGGCAAACTACGAATCCGCGTCAGGACGAGTCAAACAAGCTGAAGCAAATGTTAAAGCTCAGCGAGATATGTTCCAGCGAACAACGAAGTATGCGCCGGCAGACGGAGTGATTTCGGACATTTCCGCAAAAGAAGGGCAATTTGCCCTGGCAAGTTTTTCATCGACCGGCTTGATGATCATCAACGATATGTCCAAAGTGAATGTAGAAGTTAAAGTAGACGAAACGGACATTAAAGATGTTAAGCTGGATCAGCCGGCAAAGGTTAAAGTCGATGCATTAGGCGAAAGGGAGATCTCAGGCAAGGTCGTTCAGATTGCCGCGAGCGCCATCACCCGAAGCGGTCAGTCGATTGCCCAGACAACCGGTTCGCAGGAAGCAAAGGATTTTATCGTTAAGATTCAATTAGATATGGATGACGATCTTCGCACAAAGCTGCGTCCGGGAATGAGTGCGACCGCCGTTATTACCACGCAGACCAGAGAGGGTATCCTGGCGATTCCTCTCGCTTCAATTGTCCAACGCGAAGACGAACTGACGGATGCCCAGAAGAAAGCGGCTGCCTCTTCCGGAGAAAAAGCGAAACCAAAAGAGCGTCAGGGCGTTTTTGTAGTTAAGGCTGGCAAGGCAATCTTCACGCCAATCGAAACCGGTATTACAGGCGATACAGATATCGAGGTGCTCAGTGGCTTGAACGAGAACGACGAGATTGTCATCGGGCCGTTTAAGCAGTTGCGAACGCTGAAGACCAATGCCGAAATTAAGCGTGAAACTGCGACGACAACGAAGAAGCCTGAAACGGCAGACAGTGATAAGAAATAATTATTGATTAGGTTGATCAGGCAAAAGACGAGCAGGGAGAGGATAGATGCTTAACGCCACTATTGACGTCATTGACACTCAGGTTGAATCCGGTGTCAATCCGCAGTTTAACGAAAGGGCGATTATCCAGACTAACGAGATCTGGCGTACCTATCGCATGGGTTCGGAAGAGATTCACGCTCTTCATGGCGTCACCTTTACCATCGAGCGTAATGAATACGTGGCGATTATTGGTCCGTCCGGCTCCGGTAAATCTACCCTGATGAACATCATAGGCTGCCTTGATACGCCCAGTCAGGGCGAGTACTGGCTGAACAAAAAGCTGGTTTCTGAAATGGATGACGACGAGCTCGCCCACATACGAAATAAGGAAATTGGCTTCGTATTCCAGACGTTTAATTTATTGCCTCGAGCGACCGCGCTTCACAACGTGGAGTTGCCGTTGATCTATAACGGAACGCCTGCGGGCGAACGCATCGAGAAGGCAAAGCGGGCGTTGGAGTCCGTTGAGCTCGGTTCCCGTATGACCCACAAGCCGAACGAGCTATCCGGCGGACAACGGCAGCGCGTGGCAATCGCGCGAGCATTGGTTAACAATCCGTCGATCATTCTGGCTGACGAGCCGACCGGCAACCTCGATTCTCAAACCAGCGTTGAAATTATGGCTCTGTTCAATCGTCTTCACGATCAGGGCAATACGATTATCTTGGTCACGCACGAGCCCGACATCGCGGCTCACGCGCATCGAGTACTTTCGATCAGGGACGGCCGAATCGAAAGCGACCGTCGCAATCGATAAAATCCTGAAAACAGCCTGGGTCTTTTTATTTTTCGGTTCTTGTTTCAAGTTCTGAATTAAGAGGCCGGGTGTATCAAATTAACACCATCAACAACCATTCTTAATTTTCAGATGCAAGACTGAAACATTCCGCATCTTCGAGAAAGCGTTAGCAGTAATAAATTCAGATACTTAGCGCTGTTCGTAACGTCGATTTTGACCAACCGGATTGAACTGACAGATTATTTTTCTCAAACGGTATGCATATTGCACAGTGTCCAGGAGAGATAGCAATTTTAGAGTCAGGGACAAAAGGAATTAGAGATGGTATCACAATCTCTCACCTGGGACAGCGATTGGTTGTCATACATAACTGCTTCCCGACGGGAAAAACAGAAACCTGCGCCGGTTTACGGAGATTGGATGGGAAGACCCGATCCAACTGGACAGTACTCCGGTATTTATTATCAGTTCACCAGTTGGACGGACTTTTCCGACGTCATCCAGTTACCAAACAGCGATGACTTGCTATTCGTTGATGACGGCAAAAAACGGAGGCTCTATCTAATGCAGTCAAATGGTATAGAGCAATGGGCAGACCCGCCGCAAACGATATTGCTGAAGAATGATATCAGATTGTATGACGCAGAGGCGTTGACGACGGACAATAATCAGTTTGTTTACATCTGCACTTCTCATTGCCTAAAGAAGAAAAAGGCTCTGGAACCGCCTAAAAGACCCAGAGTTCATGTATTTATCCGTTTTCGTTTGGAGGGTAGACGTCTGACTCCGGATGGCGTCATAAGCGGCTTTTGCGAGATGCTGCGCTCGCGATACGATTTTATAAACCGTATTGCGGAACTGCCCCCGAAAAAAGGCGGGATCAATATTGAGGGGTTAGCTTATGATCGCGACAGTAACAGACTATTGGTCGGGCTGCGGTCGCCGTTGTTTGACGATAAGGCTTGTCTGCTTCCAGTAAAAGTCGATCCGGCAAAAGAGTTTTCGCCTGAAAACCTGATTTTGGAAGATCCAATCGTCCTTCAAATTCAAAAGAAGGGGATCCGCTCTATCCAGTATGACGAAAGGTTAAAGGCATTTTTGATTTTGACCGGAAATGTTCGCAAAGGCAGAGGCAGCGATTTCGCCCTGTGGCTTTGGGATGGAAATCCGGAAGGCCATTGTCGCCGCGTTGAATCCGTCAAATTCCGCGATTATTTCAATCCTGAAGGTGTCAGCCGCGTAAGCCTGTCGACCGGCGAGGATTACATATTTATTTGCAGCGATAATGGCGGCGGATATATGAAGCTTCGTTACGAGGAGTTAAATCTTTAAGGCAGCCTCTAGTGAAGCAGGCGCTGGAAGAAACAAGCCGCAAACAGATTGACGATCGAGGCCTTGATCACCAACCCGACTACAAGCGTGATCAAGGCTGCCACCGCAAAGCCGGGATTCATTAGTATTATCGCTGAGGCTGACTTCAGATCTCTCAATAAACTTCTCATAGAACCTCTCACATGTTTATACACACGATATAACCAGTTTGTTCCCGATTTGTTAGATTTGCCGGACGATTTGTTGTCGATTTCGGTTTGTAACCAGTGAAACACAGATCATCGTGATTGCGCCACCTGTTATCGCAGCAACCAGCGATGGAATTCCTGCAATTGCAGCTTTCGCAATGCCAGCCTGAATCAGAATTAAAATCAGCACCGAAACAATAATCGATAAAAAAGCGGCTTTGGCGGTAACTCGCGACCAGTACAGACCGCCGACAATAGGCAAAAAGAAAATAGCGGTAATTAAGCTGTAAAAGATCGAGAGCGCCTGGATCACCGAGCCCAACTCTATGGCAAACAGAAATCCAAGAGCGGCACAGACAACAGCGGCCACACGCGTGAAGGATATAAGTTGCTGATCAGTGGTTGTCGGTTTCAGAATTCCTTTGAACAAGTCTTTCCCAAGCGATGTCGTTAACATGAAAAGAATCGCGTCGGCGGCGCTAAGTTCAGCGGAGAAAATAGCGGCCAACAATAATGCGCCTATCCACAATGGCAATCGTTGTACAAGCAGAGTCGGTAAAGCTAGTTCGCTGTTTTCAAATCGTGGCAAACGGGCTCGCGCGGCCAATCCAAGCAAGACGGGAATGAAAGCAAAGAGCATCAAACAAACTGCGTTTACTGAAACTCCAAGGCGGACAGAACGAGCATCTCTCGCCCCGAAAACTTTCTGCAGCAATCCCGGTGAAACTATGAACGCAGGCGCAAGAGTAACCAGATAAGTCAGAACAGTCGACGTAGTTTTTCCAAATACCCCGAAATAATTCGCAGATTGCGCTGGATCGATCTTCAACGCCGTCATTGTCTTGAGCGAGACCAGTCCCCCACTTTCATAAAGTATAAAAAGAATCGCCAGTCCAAACCCGATTAACTTTATCGTCAATTGAAGAACATTAACGCGTACTGTGGAGTGTAGACCGCCGACAGTAAAATATGCGGTGATAACGAAGGCTCCCAGCAGACATCCAATCGTTTTGCTGATGCCGGCAACGACGCCAAGAATCCAGGCGATCGCGATCAGTTGCCCCGAAAGTATCACCAAACCCCCAACCCACAGCGAAAGCGCTCCGACAAATTTCACTCTGCGGTCATAGCGCAATTCAAGATAGTCACCGATGGTATAAAGGTTATGATCGCTTGCAATCTTCCAAATGCGCGGCCCGACTGTGAGTGCGAGAAAAAGCGACCCGATACCGGCGCTGCCAACCCACCACCACGCGGAAGTCCCCTGAGTGTACCCTAATCCTGTAGCTCCAACCGTTGATCCTGCACCAATGTTTGAGGCAAGCAATGTGACGAAAAGGAACGCACCACCCAGTTTACGGCCTGCGACGAAGAAATCGCTGGACTGTCGCACGCGAGCAGAGGTGAACGCGCCTATCGCGATCATCAGGGATGAATACGCGATCAGTGTGATCAGGTATAGATTCATGCGATCTATTTATTAATCTCAGACGCGCTGGGCAGACCAGGCAAACCTCTCGCCGCCATCACTGCGCTGATTATTGCGGATGTCACCATTTCAGCCGCAAGCATTCCTATCAACATTACGTTTCCCTGCTTCCCTGATTTGCCTGTAGCAAGTGCGAATATAGTGTCGCCATCGAATGGCGAGTGAACGGGATTGATGGCCCGGGCTAAACCGTCCTGCGCCATCTGGGCGACTTTATTCGCCTGAGATTTAGTCAGCTTTGCATCTGTTGCGACGGCGCCAATAGTTGTCGCGGTTCCAGGCCGCAGCATTGTCGGCAGTTCGCCGCGAAGAATTGCCTTTCTGGAATCGAGAAGGTGTTTTCCGTCCTCAGTTCGCGCACCTGCCAGTAATTTTCCTGACGACGGATCTCTGACATCGCCGACTGCGTTTACCGCGACAATCGCACCGACAGTAATTCCGTCTATTTTTATCGACGCGTTGCCGATACCGCCTTTCATCGCGCGGTTCATGCCAAAAAGCTTTCCGACCGTCGCGCCCGCACCTGCTCCAACGTTGCCCTCTCCTGGCCTCAGAACTGATGCAGCCTGACAGGCTTTATAACCGCATTCTGCATCTGGTCTGATCTTTGGATCGCCAACTCCTAGATCAAACAGAATCGCTGCCGGAACGATGGGAACTATGGCAACTCCGGTGTTGAATCCGATTTTTTTCTCTTCCAGGTAACGCATCACGCCAGTCGCAGTATCCAGCCCGAACGCTGATCCTCCGGAAAGGACGACGGCATTTACAGTCTCGACTGTATTCAAAGGGTTTAAGAGATCCGTCTCGCGCGTTCCAGGAGCGGCGCCGCGAACGTCGACTCCGCCGGTGGCTCCTTCTTCGGCGATAATTACCGTACAGCCCGTCGGACGCCGGTTATCAGTGAAATGGCCGACTCTGATGCCGGAGACGTCAGTTATAGTCCCGGTGGCCGGAATAAAATGATCTTGCATAACCCTGCCTTCCACTCGGCCCACGAGCGGCCAGCACGCAGTCACCAATGTACCGCAAATGAATTGTCGTCGCTTCATTGAAGATCCTCTATTGCAGAACGGACAGAACCGAATATTATCAGCTTTGAGTCGATTTGCGCACAAATGAGAATTTGACTTATTCTTGGCGGCAGCAGAGGATACCGAATCAGAGACGCGGAACCGGAGAATCTCCGAGTCCCGGCTCTCCGTTTCCCCGATTCAAGGACTTAATGGCAATCAGTCGTCGCGACAAACTTTATCTGCTGGGCTTCCTTCTGGGGGCTGGGATCCTGCTGTTTCTAGGTCGCGATCTTCTTCAAAGCTCGATCATCGTCACTTATGGTCTAACTTTCGGCGGCACTACTGCAGCCGCAGTCCTGCTGGCGGTACTATATCGCTTAAGACTTGAGTTAAAAGCGAGTCGTCACGAGCTCGCACGCAAAGAAGCCGAATTGAATTTTGCTCTCGAAGTTCAACGTGCGCTGTTTCCGAGTCAATTGCCTCTGAACGGTGGACTGGAATTCGCGGCTATTTGTATTCCGGCGCGGGGTATCAGCGGCGACTATTACGACGTAATGGAGCTGCCAGACGGCCGCATCATATTTGCGATTGCTGATATCAGCGGCAAAGGAATATCGGCCGCGATTCTGATGGCGAATCTGCAAGCGGTTATGCGGACATTGGCTCAAACGGGAAAATCGCCGAAAGAGATATGTTCGAGCCTTAACTATCATCTCCATCAGGTTACCGATGCTGCTAGATTTGCAACATTCTTTTATGCCGAATGGGACATTTCAGAACGCAGGTTGACGTATATAAACGCTGGACATCATATGCCCATTATTACGGGCTCCTGCACCGAGAAACTGGACAAAGGCGGCTTGCCGCTGGGTATTCTGCCTAATTACGATTATCAGGTCGGCGAGATCGCTCTTCAGCCAGGTGACCTGATGGTTCTTTATTCCGACGGAATCACGGAAGCCTCAAATATAGATGATGTCGAATTTGGAGAAAAGCGACTGGCGGCGATAATCGACGCCAACTGCAGCGAGCCATTGCCAGAAATACAACGACGGGTTCTGCTGGCGGTCCAGGAATGGTCCGGAGACGAGCAGGAAGACGATATGACTTTGCTGTTGATGAGAGCAACGCTTGACAAGGAGGAGAGATGAAAATTGGTGGGTTGGGACTCGGCGACCACATTCGCCTCCTGATGCCATTGTTTATCTTCATCGCCGCAGTTTGGCTGCTCAGGATTTTACTGGATGCCGCGCACGTGCCTCATCTGATCGCTCACGCGTTCAGCGTCACCGCCGCCGAGACGATCGCGATTTTTCTAGCCGTTCTGTTAATGGAAGTTCGCCAGACCGGTGGTTATATTAATGTCGTCGTCGCCAGCATCATGCTGACAGTTTGGGGACAGATTTTAATCGTAGCAGCGATACTGTTTTCTGTTGTCACCGGCATCACAAACGTTTTTACGCAGCCGGAATTCTCCGTGCCTGGCGACGACAAATACCACGTTCGTCATATTCTGGGTCATTTAACATACGGAATAGGTCTGGGCATAATTTTTGGAGCAGCAATGGGCTGTGTCCTGCTTCTTTTGCTGAGAGTACTTGTGCCACCGACGCCAAAAAAGGGACGTTGAGATTCGACGTAATTTTAGAATGAAGTCGAGGACAAAAACACTACTGATATTGTTTACGCTGATCGTATCTCTGCTGTTGATTTCAGGATGTGGAAACGCAAGGCTGTTCAATATAGCTCAGCGTGTTGAAGTCGCGCCTGAAAACTTTTGCTGCAAGACAAATGTCGGCGATCTGTTTCTGGCGGCTGATCCCTTAACCGATGAAGACAAAATCCTGGCAACATTCGACGGCAATCTGCTGCTTGCGGGAATTCTTCCGATAAGGACGTTGATTGAGAATCGCTCTGGCGCAGCCGTTGACTCGAAGCGCGCTCAGTTTGTGCTGGTAGACAGCAGCGGTCATCAATATAAAGAACTTGATCCAAAACAGGCTCTGAAACAGATGGTCAAATATTACGGAATCCAGTATCAGCGTAAAGGATCGTTCGAGAAGACCCTGACTGATTTGAACGCGGTTAGCTTTCTGAAGCAGCCGCCTCTTGCCGCAAGCGAAACGCGTCAGGGATTCGTCTATTTTGCCATCGATGCTACGCGAGGTGTGCCACAGGGACTGAAACTACTTGTAAAACGGTTAAGGCAGGGAAATGAGAAGAAAGATATCGATGCAACTCTCGCCCTGACTCGTTAATGCAAAGGGACAGTTGTTGAATTGATCTCAGCTTTCCATTCGCCTAAACTCCTTTGTCTTCTCACATCTTAATAAGTTTATAGGTTTCTATCGGAATAGGAGGTTCTATGGCAGGAAAGATGGTGGAATTTCCAAGTAACGGCGGCACTACCAGCGGTTATCTTGCTACGCCTGCATCGGGCAAAGGACCGGGCGTAATTGTCATTCAGGAATGGTGGGGACTGGTTTCGCACATAAAAGATATCTGCGATCGATTTGCTAATGAAGGATTCGTGGCGCTGGCGCCGGATCTTTATCATGGTGAGACGACTAAATCGCCCGACGAAGCTGGCAAGATGATGATGGCCTTGCGGATTGATCAGGCCGAAAAAGATTTGCGTGGCGGGATAAATTATCTGCTGGAACTGGATTCAACTACTGGCAACAAAGTCGGCACGGTCGGGTTCTGTATGGGCGGAGCATTATCGCTCTATGCAGCGACAAAGAATCCACAAGTGGGAGCGTGCGTTGTATTTTATGGCGGCCATCCGAATGTAAAGCCTGATCTGCCGAATCTGAATGCCCCAGTACTGGGCATCTATGCGGAGAAAGATGGTTTTGTAACGCCTGAGGTGGTACACGAATTGGAAGGTAAATTGAAAGAACTGGGCAAAGCGGCCGAAATGCATATTTATCCTGGTGTCGATCATGCATTCTTCAATGACACGCGAAAAGAGGTCTACAACGCTAACGCTGCTAAGGACGCTTGGGGACGAACAATAGAGTTCTTTCGATCTAATTTGAAATAGTGAGTGTTCGTGTAGCGTAAACCGGACGTTTACGCCTTATCATTACCCAGATTGAGTTAGTTTCAGGCGGTTTTAAGTGCACATTGGATAATCGGCGGCTTTGCCGCAGGTTGGCGGCATAGCCGCAAAAACGTTAAGGTGAAGCCCCGGAAGGGCGAGCCCTTCCGCACATCAAAGCGGCAAAGCCGCCAGAGTTCAATTTGCGAAACTTCAGCTTGCTTTCAATATAAGCACAGTGGATATGCTTCTAAGTTGCATCGATTTGGGTAATGACAAGTGTTCTATCCTACAAGAGCCTACAGAATATCAAGATTAAACAGTCCAAGTCTCGGTGAGGACGCGCTTGAAATTCCCGCCCAGTATACCTTCGATGGACTGATCACTGTATTTGCGTCTAATCAGACCTTCCGTTAGATCGAACATCCGCTTGGGATGATTCAAGCCTTCAATATCGATCTTTTCGCGAAAACCATAACTGCCTTTATAGGAGGCTCGCAGTTGCTTGTTCATAGCGGGTGGCAATGCGTCGTAACCATACAAATCACTGTCGCTGCCGACACCCAGATGTTCGACTCCGACCAGTTTCGTTACGTGATCGAAATGGTCCAGAACGTTTTCGATTGTTGTGGGCTCGTCAACCTTAACAAACATTCGGACTCCGGTAATGCCCATAACGCCGCCGTTGGCCGCCATCTTTTTGATTGCTTCGTCGGTCTTGCAGCGTGGATGGCCTGGAGCAAGAGCCCTGCAGTTAGAATGGGTAATCAGCACCGGTTTCTTTGAAATTTCGAATGCGTCCAGCGTGGTGCGATCGCCGCTGTGAGCAACATCGACTGTCATGCCGACTTTGTTCATTCGTTCAATAATGGCGACGCCGAAATCGCTGATACCCTCGTCGCGTCTTTCAGTCGAACCGTTTCCAATAAGATTCCGGCTGTTATAGGTGAGCAATGAAACTCTTTGTCCCAGGCTATGAAAGAAATCTACATCGTCTGGTCTTCTGAAATGCTCAGAGTTCTGCAGTCCAAGCAGGATGCCGATCTTGCCCGAAGACTTCACACTGTCTAGTGCGGCCGGGCTGTCAATACGCATCATGCTGTTGCCGTGATGAGCTATAAACCCATTCCACAAACCGAAGAACCTCATGATCTCGACGTATGCATCAGGTCCGCCAGCACCGACGGCGATGTGAAAGATGTTGATGCCCGAATCCTTATATTGCTGCAACGTTTCGGGTGTAAAGCTATCCGGATCGGCAAACCATTTTGCCTGCTTTTGCGAATCAAGTGCGAGAGGGCTAAGCATATCCATGACCAGCGATCGTTTCATAAGATCGATAGCTCTGGCTGAATATTCGACAGTCGATCCGGCAAAGATGCTGAAGCGCCCGCGATTGATCATAGGGGCTGCTAAAGCGACTGCACCTGCGCTTGCTATTGATTTCAGGACGTCACGACGAGATATTGTAAGTTTGGTTTTCATAAGATTCTTACGGAGTGGTGGATTACGACATTAAGTCTTATATCGAACTCGAAAGAAAAAATAAAGCGAGGGGCCGCTTCTGCGATTCTCTGCGTTCGGGGCTGTCATTACCCAGATTGGTTCAATTCACAAGATTTCTGCAGAATTGCCCGAAGGGACTAGTTAGGCGGGGGTAAGCGCCTTTGGCGCGCCGCCCCCGTTACAATCATCAAATCAATTCGGAGCCTGAAAGGCTCGCACAATGTCCTGCCAGCCCTTCAGGCTGGAATCAAACGCAACGCCGGCCCGGGGGTGGCGCTCTTCGAGCTTACC
>DASRDY010000327.1:0-10784 GCA_035652355.1 Blastocatellia bacterium | reverse complement strand
TGGGCAGAATTATCACATCGAATTTGTCGCGAAGATTGCCGCCGCGAATGTCATTGTTATGAACGCTGGTATAGTTGAATTTGACATTAATACCATCTTGCAAGGTGAAGTGCTCCAGAACGTACCTCGTCCAGCCTTCGTCCATTGAGGCATTCCAGCTTTGATAGAGCCCAACCCGTTTTGCCGAAGCGCGCTCCTGAACTTTGTCGTCGCGGCTCGGGGCTTTAACTTCGTCACCAATAATTGATGGGTCGAGCGGCTTGTTTACCACTGCATAATTCACACCCATCATCATCGGCAACGTCCAGCCTGCGACATCGTATGGACGTTCGGCTTCACCATTAGCCAGCAGACGGTTGGGATATTCCTGAGCTTCAAAAAGAGTTTTGACATTTGCCCGATATGGCTGATTCATCGGAACAATGTATGTTCCGGAAGCATAGGTTTGACCGTCCAGATTGAACTCTTTCTTTGCCCGGTGAACTTCCACCCCTTGTTCTTCTAATATCCGCACCATGTGCGTAACATTTCTGGAATCGCGCTGATCAGGCGGAACGACGTAGGCATATGGTCCTTCAGTTTTGCCGAGATCTAATTGCTTCTTCCCAAGGTTATAGAAATTGCGCATCCATTCTTTGCGATAACGCGCAGATAGTTTCAACAGCGACCACGCAGTTACCATCTCCATATCGCGAATATCGGAATTTCGCCAAATTCCGCCGGGCCATACGTCCGGGAAATTTGTCGAGCGGTTAACCGCGTTTCCAAGTCCGCGAGTATTCGATTTTGCGAGGTCGTCTCTGGTAACTTCAATTGGAGTAGCGATACGACTGCTGGCTGCTTCTGTTAGGATGCCAACCGCATTGTGATAATACGGTGCTGTGCGAAATCCACCATGCCACCACGTATCATAGGTCGAAAACGTCGAAATCCCTTTGTATCCGGCCTCTGCCAGATCGGCCGACATGTGCTCACCAATCATCGCAACGCTGCGCAGTAACACAGAATCGATATTTGGATTCGGTGGATCAAAGAATGGCGGAACGAACATCCGCGAACCGAACGATCCCTGCTGGTGAATGTCGTAAAAGATTTCGGGATACCATTCTTTGTAGAACAGCTTCGTCGCTAGTTGAGTTTCAGCCAAGTTGAGCATGTACCAATCGCGATTGTCGTCGTGCCCGGCATAATGATGATAAAGCTCCGGAGGGTTTGATCCTTCGTAAGGTGTGCCCAGAGTTTTTTGATACCAATGACTGACAATATCGATGCCATCAGGGTTCATCGATGGGAACATCAGGATAATAGTATTGTTGAGGATATCTTTTGTGTCGTCGGAATTGTCCGAAGCCAATTTATATGCAAGTTCCATCGACATCTGCGAAGCGACAATCTCCGTGGAATGGATAGAGCACGAAATCACAACTACGTTCTTGCCTTCTTCGATCAGGCGGTCAACTTCGGCATCGCTTGAAACCAGTCGCGGGTCGGCCAGTTTGTGCTGTATCTCGCGATATCGATCCAGCTTCTTTTGGTTTTCCGGTGCGGTAATCGTCGCCAGCAGGAACGGATTGCCGTTGGTCGTTTTTCCCAATTCTCGCAAAGTAATGCGCGGCGATGCCTGGCTCAACTTTGTGAAATAGTCAGTAATCTGTTTCCAGTCCGCCAGCTTTTTGTCATCGCCTGGTCGGAATCCAAGAACGTCCTGCGGCGATGGTATTTTTTGCGCCAGAACGCTGACATGCAACAGAGCTAAAACAATTAAAAGCAGCGGAATGCGAAGATGACGCTTCATTTCTTGACCTTTCAAAAGAGGGATGTCTGATGAAATAAACAAATTGTATGATTCCAATCGAGAGAGTTGACGGATAACTGTGAATACAATAGTCTAGCACAGGTCAAGGTCAGTAATTCAATCCAGGCCTGCATCAAACACGATGTACGTTTTCTATCTCTCTCGACGACGGCAGAATCTCGCTGCAGTCGTTGTTTATCAGTCAGGCGGAGACTATTTGGGGTATTTATGCGCTCAGACAAAAAGTCAAACAAGAGTTCCAACGGTAATGAAAATAAAGGTAAAGGAATCCACCGGCGTTCGTTTGTGAAACTGCTTCCTACGATTGGCGCAGCCGGACTTGCGCTGCCATACGTAAACTTGTCAAAAGTAGACGGCGCACCGCAACAACCGAACCAACGACCTCAGCAGCCAATGCGCATCAGCAAGGAATCGATGCACGAGGCTGAGAAGCTGATCGGTATCGAGTTAACCAGCGAGCAGGAAGATATGGCTTTGCCGGGTGTGAACCAGAATCTGAATTCATACGAGACATTGCGAAAGCTGCCGATTCCACTGGACACCGAGCCTGCGACTTCGTTCCATCCTGCATTACCGGGCAAAAAGTTTAAGAAGGCGCATACAGCGACGGCGGCGGCTAAAACTGGGCCAGCGCGAATCGAAGTTCCACATTACAGCCGATTGGAAGATGTCGCGTTTTTCAGCGCAGCGCAACTAGGGGAACTGATCCGTACGCGAAAGGTCTCGTCTATCGATTTGACGAAGATGTATATCGCTCGCCTCAAACATTACGGTCCGAAACTCAACTGCGTTGTGACAATGACAGAGGACCTGGCGATGAAACAGGCGGAACAGGCAGACAAGGATTTGCGCAACGGAAAATATCACAGTCCTCTGCACGGAATTCCGTGGGGCGCAAAAGATCTTTTCGCTACGAAAGGCATTCTGACGACCTGGGGAGCGGAACCATTCAAGAACCAGGTTCCCGATTACGATGCAACCGTTGTCGAACGTCTGCACCAGGGAGGAGCAGTTCTTGTCGCGAAACTATCCCTTGGCGCATTGGCACAGGGAAGTTTCTGGATGGGCAAAGACACCCACAATCCATGGAATACTGAAAGATCGTCAAGCGGATCGTCCGCTGGTCCGGCTTCGGCAACATCTGCTGGATTGGTTGGTTTTTCAATTGGAACAGAGACGCTGGGTTCGATTGTCTCTCCGTCGTCAACCTGTGGCGTTGCTGGACTACGTCCGACGTATGGACGCATCAGTCGATACGGGGCAATGGCATTGAGCTGGACTATGGACAAAATCGGACCGATCTGCCGAAGCGTCGAAGATTGCGCAATCGCGTTGAAAGTCGCATACGGTCCCGACGGCAAGGACTTTTCAGTTGGCGATGTGCCGTTTGACTGGCCGAATCACACTCCGCTTTCGAAACTGCGAATCGGTTATTTAAAGAGTGAATTCGAGCCACAGCAGAATAACAATCCACAGCGACAACTTTCAGAACAACAGCGTCAGGCAATGGAGCAACGGTTGGCAATTTACAAAGCGGCTCTTGACGATCTAAAAAAAGCTGGTGCGGATTTGCAACCGATCTCACTGCCTGATTTTCCTGCTGGCGCGCTGCGGATAATTCTAGAAGCTGAAGCCGCCACGGCGTTCGACGACATCACTCGCGACGGCGAAGTCAATCAGCTATCGGCGCAGGGTCGCGGTGATTGGCCGAACTCATTCAGAACCTCCAGATTCATTCCTGCTGTCGAATATATCAGAGCAATGCGTGGCCGAACTCTGCTGATGCAGCAAATGGACAAATTGATGTCACAGTGGGATGTGTTTGTGTCGCCCGCACCTGGCAGCGCCAGTTTGACAATCACGAATCTAACAGGACATCCGCAAGTCTGCGTGCCGTGCGGTTTTGTAAACAATCTACCGCTGGCTATCATGTTCACCGGCAATGTCTATGATGAAGGCTCGCCACTGGCGGCGGCGCTCGCATACGAAAAAGCCACAAAGTGGCACACGATGCACCCAAAGGTTGATTGGGAGGCTTCTGCCTGAAGAAGAATGACGCGGAGACGCGGCGAAACGGGAACGCGGAGAATTGTTGAGGACCAGCATCTCCGCTCACCGTTTCGCCGCGTCCCCGTGTCAGTTTTATTGTTTTCTATGGCGCGAATCCGGTATTTTCTAATGCTCGGGATATGGGGTGTGGGCCTGGCTTTTGGCGGGACAATCCTGGTTATCCTCATGTTCATCACACGACAATCCTGGTTTACGCCTCCTCCAGTCAGGTTCTGCATTATGCTAGGGTTTCGCGCCGTGGGTGTAAGATTCGAGGTGAAAGGCGCTGAGCATCTCGATCCAAAGAAGTCCTATATGATTGTCGCCAATCATCAAAGCATAATGGATATTCCAGCTCTTTTTAATTACCTGCCTGGAAAGCTGGGATTTCTGGGAAAGAAAGAAGTGAGAAACGTTCCTATCCTGGGCGTCGGCGCTGAGCAGATGGGGATGATCTTCATCGACCGTAAAAATCGCGAACAAGCCCGCAAAGGAACCGAGAAGATCAAGGAGCGATTGCGCCAGGGAATGTCATTTATTGTTTTTCCCGAAGGCACTCGGAGCGACGACGGCCGATTGCTGCCGTTCAAAAAAGGAGCCTTTCACATTGCTTATGATGTCGGCGCTTCAGTAGTTCCAGTGACCATAAAAAACGCATATCAGATAATGCCGAAACGCGGCTGCCGAGTTTTTCCCGGAGTCATTCACGTCTACGTTCACCCACCAGTCGATTCGACCGATTACAAAAGTATCGAGGAACTGAAAGTTCGCGTTGCGGAGATTGTCGCGTCAGAGCTCGAGCCTGAACTCCTGATCAATTACGTTCCGCAACCTGCGTAGGTGATCTCAGGTCTTGATTCGATTCATTACCTCAAAATTCCGACAGGTATCTGCAAAAGTTTGAAAAATCTGCAATAAATTCCTTCCTCTGCGTTCAAGATTAAGGGCATTTATTTTTCACCTCGCAATCAACAATTAATTCGTAACGGAGGAATTCATGAAAAGAGTTTCCAGGGGATTAGTGTGTCTATTGGTTTTCAGCTTTACATTGAGCGGAATTACTGGACTCGCACAGCAACGCAGAAGACAAACGCGCGCAAACTCGACAGCAGGGAAAAGCGAGACTGCTCAAAGTAACCTGCCTTTGAAAAAAGTCATTCTGTACAGCAATGGCGTAGCCTATTTCGAGCGACGAGGCGAAGTCTCAGGGAATTCGAATATCGCGCTTCAATTCACACCCGAAGAAATCGACGATGTATTGAAGTCACTGGTCATCCTGGACAGCAATAGTGGCCACGTTTCGTCAGTGAGCTTTGACACGGCGAAACCGCTGAATGTGGCATTGTCGGAATTCGCGTTTAATCTTGATGGACCCGCAAACGAGGGTACGGGTATGGCTAAAATACTCGGTAGTTTCAAAGGCGCCGATGTCGAGGTGCGCGAAGGGCAATCGACATACACCGGCAAGATCGTCGGGGTCGAGAAACGAGATCAAACAGTAGGTGATCACAAGTCGGAAGGCTATTGGTTGACTATTATCAGTCAGAACGGTGAAGCGCGGAGCTTTCAGCTTGCGCAATTGAGCTCGGTTCGATTGCTCGATCCGGCCCTCCGCGAAGAAGTTGCGCGATATTTGAGTTTGGTGGGCACAGCTCATCGGAAGGACAACAAGACCCTCGTCATCAACGCAAACGGGAATGGATCGCGCGAGCTTTTGGTCAGTTATACGGTCGCCGCTCCTGTGTGGAAGACAACGTATCGCTCGGTAATCGACGACAAGGGACATCCTTATCTACAAGGCTGGGCGATTGTCGACAATGTTCAGGGCGAGGACTGGCAGAATATTGATTTGGCTCTTGTATCTGGAATGCCTGTGTCGTTTGTCCAAAATCTGAAGGAGCCGCTCTATCGGAGCAGACCTGTTATTGGGGTGCTTAAGAATTATGCGACTAATCCGCAACTGCTGCGGTCTTCCGATGGATTTTTTACTATTATCGAGCCGCGAACTGACGCTGTTGACGAAGTCAAATTGAGTAAGGCCGCGTCCGGTGCGGACAGCAATGCCGAAGGGGCCAAGCAGATGAAATTCGTCTATAAATCCTTTAGTGAGCTTTACGCCGATGTGCTTTCTCAAAGTTTAAATCAGCAGGGTTCAACTACTGCCTCCATCGGTGAATTATTTCAATATCATATAGATCATCCAGTCTCGATCATGAAGAACCAATCTGCGCTGATTCCGATTGTAGCTGCGCAAGTCGAGGGTGAACCGGTCTCAATATTTAATGAGGAAGCCAGTGCCAGTAATCCGTTAAGCGGACTCAGGTTGACAAACACAACCGGTCTTACTCTGAATGGAGGTCCGATCACAATTTTTGACGGTAATTCATATGCAGGCGAAGCCCTGATAGACCGGATCAAACCCGGAGAAACTCGATTGATCAGCTATGCCGTTGACCTTGGCGTTACGGTATCTACGAAAGACGGCACTGAAGGGAAAAAAGTCACCAGCGTAAAAGTCGTCAACGGCTCCGTTCAGATGACGGTTAAAAACGTTAATACTAAAACCTATACCGTCAGTAACGGTTCGGATAAAACCAAAGTGCTGGTGATAGAACATCCACGTCAACCCGAATATAAACTGGTCAATACAGTGCAGCCAAACAGCGTTACCGATGACTACTATCGTTTTCGAGTTGAGGTGCAACCACACGCGACAACCGAATTCGTGGTCAAAGAAGAACAGCCGGTTTCACAGGTTCTGGAGGTTTCCAATTTTACGAAAGATAAGGCCGCAATTTTTCTTCAACAGAGTTACATCAGCCAGGAATTGAAGGAAAAGTTTTCGCAAATCGTCGATCAGCGCGCAAAAATAGACGAAGCCAATAGGCAGATTACCGCGAAAGAACAATCCATTTCCACAATCGTCAGCGATCAGACGCGATTGCGCGACAATATGAAATCACTGGGACAGTCGGCTGAAGAGCGGAAACTACTCAGTCGGTACGTCTCAAAACTTGATGAAACGGAGACTACTCTCGAGAAACTGCGCTCCGAGATTGCGGTCTTGCGTGAGAGCAAAGACAAGATGGAAATAGAGTTCAACTCGCTTGTGACCAATCTTTCCGATTGAATCGGAATCGACAGAACGCCGTTATTTCGCCAGCTTGTATTGGCTGTAGACGACCTTCATTGTGACCTTATTGGCGCGGCCCGTGGCCATAACGTCGTCGGAGACGGTCTGCCAGGGGAACCAATATTTATCTGCTACGAAGGTGTAGTACGTTTCGAATCGGGCAGAGCGATTGCCGCCATACTCCGGCTCGCTGTGCCCGGCGATCTTCACGATTTGAAAATCTTTGTCGTCAATCCAAATTTGACCGACAAAAACACGATCGGTGCTCTTTCTTGGATCAGGCGTATGTGCCGGCCTCACGTCGAAGACGTAGGTGTTCAATTCATCGACTTTCTCGGCTTTAACAAAATTCAGTTTGTAGTCCGGCAACTCTTTTTCAGTCAGGAAAAATTGATAAATCGTAGCCAGGTCTCTCAGGTCGGCCGGTGTGATTCGCGGACCCTTCATTCCGTTTTTTTCTTCCAGGAAACTCTCTTTACGCTCGCCATTTACGAAAGAGACCGAGCATGACCGCGTGTATTTGCCTTCAACGAAGCCAAAGGAGGTCACCGGTTGCAGGACCATATCTTCCAGGTATGTATATCGATTCCTTGCTTGCTTTGCTTCCGTTTCGCGCTGGGCGAATCGCTTGATTATCTCATCCGGTGTGGGTTGCTGCGGCAAAACTGAAATGACGCTGACCGAAAAGACGACCAGCGTCATTATGATTGATCTGATTTTAGCCATGGTGGTTAACCTGAACGCAGAGGTTAAAGAATTATTAGCGCCATGGCCGATTCTATACTAAAACGGCAAAATAATGTTAGCGATTATGGTTTATCTGGCTTCTTCGGTTTTTTCGAAGTATCTTCGACCGGATCCTCAAGCTCGATAGCCCCGCTGAACTTGCGATAGTTCGTGTATTTGACCTCGAACCGTAGCTGGATCATGCCACCTTTACCGAAATCCAGAGTGTCGTCGCCGTATACATAAGTCGGGAACCAGTATTTGCCGTCGATATTCTCGCGATAACTGTCAAAATGCGGGAATCGTTGTTTGGATTCAGGGACTGCTTTGCCCGATGTTTTTACGATCTGAAGGTCTCTGTCATCGATCCAGATGCGGCCCATAAACGATCGACCTTCGGCTCCGCCAACCTCCTTTTCACTCATTACCTTGCCTTTTTCTATCTTTGAAAGGTACGGCAACATGAACTTCGGAGTAATGTCAAATACGTAGGTGTCCAGTTCGTCGATCTTCTCTTTGCCGACGTAGTCAATTTTAAAATCGGGAAGCAGCTCGGTCGTCAACGCGAACGGTGTAACCGCGCCAAATCCGGCGAGGTCTTCGTTTGTAACCTGCAGGTTTTCCAGCGTCTGCGGCGGGAATTTCAGGATTTTTTCGGTTCTAATTCCCCTGTCATCGAAAACGATTTCGGAAACTCGGTAATACTGTCCGGTGATTGTATTCCCGATTCCGATGGTATTGATGGTGACTTCCTGATGATATAGGTATTGATTTCGGGCAGCGGCGAATTCAGTCTCTTTAGCTGCTGTTGATTTAAGAATCTGGTCGATCGGTATCGGCGGCGTGACCTTCCTGAGATTCGAATTATCAGGTTGTCGCTGTGCCAGCGCAATCATCGAAAGCGCCAGCAGAAAAACAGTCGTGGCCAGTAGTTTCATCTTGCTCCTCACGAATAAATACAAATTCAGGCAGTCCTTGCTGTCGACTGTAAGAATTCGTTTAGATGTCTCAAACACAATTTTGGATGGAAAAACAATTTGTCGAGCCTGATTAATATTTATAGCGTATCGACGAACCTGCCGAAAGCGGTTTTTGCTCCAAATCATTATTAACGGTGGAGATATCCACGTTCGATCAACCTCGGTCGGCGAAATTTTGTGAGGATAATGTAAAGGTCACAGTTACCAGTATCGTTACCGGTGTCGGCTTTCCATTTATCAGGGCTGGCGACATCGTCATTCGATTTATCACGTTAAGCGCTTCTTTATCCAGCCCGTAACCGAGACCTGACACGACAAAACCGGAGCTCGTCCCTCCATGCTCATTCACTTTAACACCCAGCACCACAATGCCCTGAACTTTGTGCTTTCTGGCGGCATCGGTATAGCTGGGATGAGGTCTGGCAAGCACTCGCGGCGAGATATAGGACCTATTGTCCTGGTAATCGTTTTTAATAATCTCTCTGAGGAAATCGACCTTCGTCTTCAGTTGCTTGATACCTTCCTGACCGGGTCGAGCTAATCGCACTGCTTCCTCAAAATCCTGTAACGCCTTGATGTAAAGGAGATTTACCGGCTCTGAACGATCTTCTCCCCTCGACACAGGCGTGTCAGTCTGATGCCGGTATGCGGAATAAGAGATTTCCAGATCGCCCGCAAGATTATAAGCTTCTGAAAATTTGGCTCCGTCCGCAATCGCCTGTGCAAGCTGTTTCCGCAGCGACATCAGCTTGCCAATGTCATACATTGTCTGAGATTGACCGTTCGGCGCGACTCGAAGGTGGGAATCAATCGCTCTGCCGGCATCGATTGTGATCTGGACGTAAAGATAGCGTGCATCGGGATAGTCAGGCTGGTAGACAAATGCTTTGTCTACAGCGGATAAGGACTGGTCCAGACTGCCCTGCAGGTAATAGATTTTGGCCAGCAGGTAATAGGCTTCGGCCGAATCGGTCCGAACCTTCAAGGCCTGTTTCAGGTCTCTTTCGGCGGACCTTAGGTTTTTGAGATCGATCTCCGCTTTGGCTCGGGATATCAGGTCAGTGGCAGAAAAAGCCTGTTGTGCGATCAACGACACAGGCATCCAGCACAGAATTGATGCAAATAGCAGGATAGAGAGAGTTTTGCGTACCCGGAAGTTCATTAAACAGCTATAAATTAAGTCGGATCAGAGCCATGCCGTCAGGCTCTTGCGCAGGCCTTATATTAACGTCACCAGTTTTGTTATAAAACAGTTATCCCGTTCTCGACAAGCAATTTAATGTTGGCCCCTGAAGATTACGGGGCAAATATAACAATTGTTATATTTCGATTATGAAAGGGAAATCAGTCACCGATAAGATTTTTGAAGGCTAAACCTTGACTTTTCCGGTTTGGACTGGCATCCTTTCCGGTTTTTGTGCATCTTAAGCCTTTGTGCATAAAGTTCATAAAATCGGGTTTATTACATACGTATTAAACATTCAATCTTCGAAGGAGACAGTAGCGAGATGGCGAAAAGAAGTACAGCCAAGGCAGTGCGCCTGACCTGCCCAAAGTGCCTGGCGGCATTCACCGTAGTTGCATTCATTTCCAGGGAACTGGATAAGAACGAGTATTACCAGAAGAGAGCCGCGGAACACGATTGCGCAGCACACGCCAAGATGATGGCACAGGCCCAGGGCGACGGGACAAAGAACCCGCTCAAGGCATCCAAGGCAGCAGCCAAGGGCAAATAGTTCCGAATTCAATCAAAGAGTTTCGAAGCGTGCCTGCGCGTCGGGGTGCGCTTTTTCTTTTTTCGTGGCCGTTCTCTGTACTTGTGATAAAATACGGCCTATAAGTTACGTAACTGGCCTGCGCGATATAATTGCAGCGACAATTCAATGAATAATGATTGTCCTTAAAGGGAAGATGTCCCGCTGACAGTTGAAAGTTAAAAAGGTGGCGGTTCACCTGGCCGATTTTGTAAGATCGGCAAATCCTAATTTCAGTGAAAGGAAGAACCGCCTATGAAGAAAGTTAACACGAGAACCAAAGGGATCAAAGTGCTCAGCAAGGATCAAGTTGATATGACGAAGAA
>DASRDY010000326.1:0-3089 GCA_035652355.1 Blastocatellia bacterium | reverse complement strand
AATGGAATGGTTTGCACCAGCCAGCCTCTTGCGTCAGCGGCCGGATTGCGCATTCTTCAGCAGGGTGGCAATGCCATAGATGCTGCCATCGCGGCGGCAGCAGTCCTGAACGTGGTCGAGCCGATGATGACCGGAATCGGTGGCGACATGTTCGCTATGGTTTACTGGAACAAAACCGGCGAGCTGAGTGGACTTAACGGCAGCGGACGATCACCAGCAGCATGGAATCTCGACTACATGAAGAAGAAGGGCTATACGACTATGCCGCAGGTCGGCCCTGATGCGATCACGGTTCCCGGAGCGGTAGATGGCTGGATCACTCTTCATGAAAAATTTGGCAGCTTAAAACTGGATCAAGTTCTGGCTCCGGCAATCGATTATGCGGAGAACGGCTTTCCCGTTTCAGAGATCATTTCGAATCAGTGGGCTTCAGAAGCCGAAAAACTTTCGAAAGATGAATGGGCCGCAAAGACCTATCTGGTTAATGGACATACTCCTCAGCACGGAGAGATTGTTTACAACAAAGGCCTGGCTGCCACTCTCAGGAAAATTGCTGCCGGAGGTCGCAATGCCTTCTATAAAGGCGAAGTTGCAGAGAAGATAGTCGCGGCAATAAAATCTAAGGGCGGAGTAATGACATTGCAGGACCTTGCTGACCAAAAGTCGGACTGGGTCAAGCCGATCAGCACGAATTATAAAGGTTACGATGTCTACGAGATGCCGCCCAATACTCACGGAATGACTGTATTGGAGATGCTTAACATCCTCGAAGGCGTTGACCTGAAGGATATGGGTCACAACTCGGGCGAGTATCTCCATTATCTCGTCGAAGCCAAAAAGCTAGCATTCGCGGACCGTGCCAAATATGTGGCCGACCCAACGTTCTCAAAAATACCGTTGCAGACTCTGCTTTCGAAATCGTACGCGGCAGAAAGACGAAAACTGATAAATCCGAATCGTGCTGCGGAAGATTATCCTCCTGGCAATGCGGAACGAGGAGACACAGTTTATCTGGCCGTAGTCGACAAAGACCACAACGTCGTCAGTTTCATCAACAGCCTTTTCGATCTGTTTGGGTCAGGAATAGTCGCGGGCGATACTGGAATTTGCTTGCAAAATCGCGGAGGCGGATTCACCCTTGATCCGAATTCGGCAGACCGGGTTGAGCCGCGCAAACGACCGCTTCACACTCTCATTCCTGCAATGGTTCTGAAAGACAGCAAGCCGTACCTTTCGTTCGGAGTTATGGGCGGAGACAATCAGCCGCAGGGTCAAACGCAGGTCTTGCTGAATATATTTGAATTTGGAATGAACGTGCAGGAAGCTGGCGAGTCGCCGCGTTTCCGCCACACTGGGTCGATGCTCGGGTTGGAATCCGGCGTTGGCGAGGAGGCGCGTCGATTGCTGACTTTAAAAGGCCACCATGTTGTCACAATGATCGACTCTTACGGTGGATTTCAGGGAATTATGATCGACCAGAAAACAGGCGTCCTGATGGGCGGCAGTGATCCACGCAAGGACGGCTGCGCCATGGGGTGGTAAAGACTGGGTTAAATCTTTTTAATCCACACCTAATTCCTTTCTAATATACCGTTCGGTAAGCTAGCCTTGCATTAACCTACATAAAGGCGTCTTACATTGAGGGGAATCATGAGGCTAGCCTCTGCTGTTATCATTACCCTTGCATTAATATTTTTGTCGTTGCCGCAGTCTGCACTCGGACAATCAGGCCGCAACAGGAAGATTAATCCTGAAGCGAACAACTCGTCCGACGATAATTCAACGAAGGCTGCCACAACTACTGGAACCAGTTCCGCTGGAAAAGCTTCATCGACAGACACCGCAAAGAACACCGCAAAGGATATCGATACATCAAAGAACGACGACGCCAAAAATGCGCCTGTGGTGAAGGGTGATCCTGGGGATACGCTCAGCCTTGATTCGACCTTGGTAAGTATTCCATTGATGGTCAGCGACCGCTCTGGTCGTTATCTGCCGAGCTTGTCGAAAAACGATTTCGCGCTATATGAAGACGGCATTAAACAACAGATAGCATTTTTCTCGTCCGACGAAGTTCCTTTCCACGTTGTCCTGGTTATCGACACCAGCGGAAGCACAACCGAAAGCGGCAGAGACATCAAAAACGCCGCAGAATCATTTGTTGGAGAGTTGCACGAACGGGACCAGGTCGAAGTGATGTCTTTCGCTTCCAGCGTCAACGTAGAGGCGAGATTTACAAGTGATCGCGAAGAACTCACTCGAGCGATTGAGCGCATCAGGTGGGGTGGCAGCACCAAGCTCTATGAAGCCGTTTATCAGGCGGTCAAAACGGAATTAAGAGGTATCGAAGGTCGCAAGGCTATCGTGTTGTTGACCGATGGTGACGACACCAGCAGCAGACGAATCGGTTATCGCCAGGCGATTGATGCGGCGGTCGAATCCGGGGCGCTGATTTTTGTCGCGCGTTATCCTTCGGACGACAACTCGTACGGTCCCTGGGGCAGAGGTCCAGGGGGGCATCGCGGTGGCGGCTGGCCGGGAAATCCATGGCCGCAAGGTCCAAATCCTAATTCAAATAGACCGCCCTGGCCGTGGCCATTCCTGAATATCGGCATCCAGCCATTGTTTGGTTTTCCGCAGGCTCCTCCGACACCGAGAGGTGGCACAATGCCGGGGAGTGGCGGTGGTCAGAATGGTGGACCGGTTTACCGTGGTACTCGTGGGGACTTTTTGACTGATCTGATCTACGAGACCGGCGGCGACATGTTCAATGCGAACAAATACAGCGATATGTCATCTTTGTTACAGACAGTAGCCGATCAACTGCGTCACGTTTATGTGATCGGCTATTATCCTTCGAATGCAAAGCTGGATGGGCGCTTCAGAAAGATCAACATTCAAGTCGTTGACAATCCGAGCGTAGTAGTGAAGTACAAACGCGGATACAACGCTCCAACTGAACAGAGCACAGCTGCTTCGACAACCTCAAATGGTAAATCGAATTGGGCTCAGCGATGATCGATATTAGATGTGCATCATTTCAAGCGGTCGTGGGTGGCTGATCAAGCCGCACTCAGCGGCAAGCTGAT
>DASRDY010000325.1:0-16762 GCA_035652355.1 Blastocatellia bacterium | reverse complement strand
CAATGCTAAATATGGAGCGACAAATTCCCATTCCTCGTCAGTTACATCACTCGGATACCGTTTCTCTTTATCTCTCATTCGGCCACGGTACCATGCTAAACTATTGCGGGTCCAGCACTAAAGTTAATAACAGGCTCTAAGCTTTATGGCTATCTGTTTACGTCATTCTCCAAGGCTCTAAATTGACAGGTGCAATGTCAATGCCATCATAAAAACATATGGTGTCGCAAGTAATCACCTTCGGTTTCAGTAACTTGTCATCGCACTCGATGATTTCTATTGCTTCGACCGATGTGGCGAAATTGAATTGTGTAGCAGAAATGTAGACGCTAAATCCGGCCTAAAATTCCTTTAGTCTATATCGGGTGAGGTTACACGAAACGGTATGTCCGGGAGGCCAAATCGAGCACCGAATATGTTAGCCTTCAATTTTGTCGTAGCTTCGTAAAGTACTAATTAATAAACTACTTAGCTATCGCCCTTTTAAATATGCAACATCATCTATCTGGTACGGCCCCCGTCTTGCAAAACGCTCACCGAACGAGGAATCTTCCATCATCTAAAAGGTGTTGACGATGGACCTGGTTATCTGTTTACGTCTTTACTGGCGACTGTGGGCACTTTGGCTCTTGACGATAATTTTATTAATAGGGACACAGCCGCGTAAATCAGCAGTTTTTGCCCCTGTGGCTAATCGAATCTTATGTGCGGTCGAACGGATTTACGGCCTCGTGACGCTCTGATCTGAAACTCAAAAAAAAGCGCCATAGCCTAAAATCTGAAGCGATCAAGTCGATATTAAGTCAAATGTACGAGAGGTAACGACATGATGATTAAAACACCAGCATTCCGCAAGTATCTCCTCTTGACCTCTTTGATGCTGTTTGGATTGGCAACGGTAGCGCTCGCGGATCCGCCGGCGCGAGTTGGCCGACTGAATTACATCAGCGGTGAAGTTTCATTCCGGCCGGCCGATCTGGACGACTGGGCGGCAGCCTCGATTAATTATCCGCTGACCACGGGCGATCATATTTGGACAGACGATCAATCACGTGCTGAGCTTCACATCGGGTCAACAGTAGTAAGGCTGGGCGATCATACTGCACTTAATTTTCTGAATGTCGACGATAATATTGTTCAGCTAAGACTTTCCGAAGGCGAATTGAGCGTTCATTTGATTCGACTAGCTCCTGACGATGCGTTTGAAATCGATACTCCCAATGGGGCCATCTCGCTGCTCAGGCCGGGCATTTACCGAATCGACGTAAATAATGGCGGAGACAAAACCATCGTTACCGTGCGCGAGGGCGAAGCTGAGGCCACAGGCGGAGGCTACGCTTTCTCCGTTAAATATAACGAGACCGGCGTAGTCCGAGGAACCGAATATCCGGAGTACAACATTGATACTGCATACGGACGCGACGATTTGGACAACTGGTGTCTGGCTCGGGATCGACGCGAAGAGCAAGTGGCATCGACTCGTTATATCAATCGTGAATGGATTGGTTATGAGGATCTGGACGATTATGGCCATTGGCGAAATACTCCAGATTATGGCTGGGTGTGGGTTCCTTCGAGAGTTCAGGCAGATTGGGCACCGTACAGATATGGTCATTGGGCCTGGATAGAGCCGTGGGGATGGACCTGGATTGACGATGCTCCGTGGGGATTCGCTCCGTTCCATTATGGACGATGGACTTATGTCGGCGGCGGCTGGGCATGGATACCGGGACCAGTAATAGCTCGACCGGTTTATGCTCCTGCATTAGTGGCATTCGTCGGAGGCAATGGCTGGCATGTTGGCGTGGGCGTTGGAGTTGGCTGGTTCCCGCTTGGACCGCGCGAGGTTTATGTTCCACCATATCGCGCAAGCACGGTTTATCTGCGCAACGTCAACATAACCAACGTTCGCGTCACCAATATTAATGTGACGAATGTAACCTACGTCAATCGAACGGTCCCCGGCGCAGTCACTGTTGTTCGTCAAAGCGACTTTGTTGGATCGCGTTCCGTGGGTCGAGTTGTGGTTAACGTGTCGAACCGCGAGATCGTTGAGGCGCCTGTAGTCGGACACACGGCCTTTGTTGCGCCGCAGCGTGAGAGCGTTCTGGCCACCGGCAGCGTCTCGCGAGTTGCAGTCCATCCTCCGACGGAAGTCATCAACCGACACGTAGTGGCGAAGACAACTCCCCCGGCGCCGATCGTTCCTTTCTCGCAGAAACAGCAGGTGCTGAATGCGAATCCCGGTCGACCGATTGACCCGTCGACGCTGTCGACTATGCGTCGAGATTCGATAACGACCAGCAATCAGGTTCGAGTTGTTTCAGGTGGCAACCGACATGATGCCCACAACGGAACTCAGAATAGTGGATCGACGACCAATAACGGTTCGTCGACAGCCAATCCGGCTGCGAACAGAGGAGATCAAAAGCCGATGAACGATATGCGTAACAGCAATCGCCCGTCCCCTGCTGCGCAGCCGAAAGTTTCTACGCAAACAAACACCACGAATTCCAATAAGACAAATTCGAGCACGACTAACTCGAATACGAAAACCGACAATAACGATCGTCCTCATCCGCGAACCGATACAAAGACGAATGAGAACGATGACCATAGGACTCCTCGAACCGATGACGGAACCAAGTCAGCCACTGGAACCGGCCGAGCTTCGACCGATAAGTCGACAGTGAATAAAGACGTGAATACACCAAAGAACGAACGTAAGACCGACGAGAAGGATAAATCGAAAGAGTCTTCAAAGGGATCCGACAAGGATAAAGGCAAATCGAATTCTAAAGACAGTGATAAGCCAAAGTCCAAGGACGGTAATCTGCATTTCGGTTAAGCTCAGGCAACAGCGGCGCGAGAGAAATCTGGCGCCGCTTCCGCACTACTGGTGAATTGTCTTCCAGCCCGAAGAGATGTAAACGTCGATCAGATGATTGCGTGGAGAAAGGAATAGGGAGAGAGGTAACGCTTTCGTTGTTATTTCTGCTCCTGCGAGTGCACTGCAATTGCCCCGTTTATCTGCTGCTTTGCCGCAACCTTTTCGTAATAATACGACAATGACAGGATCATCATCAGGAAGATGATCAGTCCAAACGGAAGCTGGGCCAACCTGTCGCGAACACTCATCGTGTCGCCGTACATTTTTTCTCTGTAGTCCACTGTCTTTCCCCTACCCCCAAGTCCTCTTTGTAATCCGGCGCAAACAGCGCCGGCGTAGACGAACTGCATACAGGAGGTTAAGGCAAAGGAAAGCCCATTACGAATGTTCACAAACAGCGCGGGAATTCGTAGGCAAAAATGTGAAAAACTATCACTTATAAACTCTCAATGCGGCTCAATGACTGTCACCAACAGTTACGGCGAAAGCAACATATTACATGGCACTTCGATGTCGAGTTAGGCCTCTTCTTCAGAGTCAACTATCATCCACCCTGACCAGGAATACTCCATTTGTCGCTTTGTCCAGAAAAAACGACTCCCATATCGCGTGGGCAGTCGTTCCTCTGTGACTCCAGGATCTATTGCTTCTGTCCCCTGCAAGTGAACTGCTGGACCGCCGTTCGTGAAGTCCTTTCGGGACAAAAGCACGTCACGAGCTCCGCCGTTGCCTGGTCTCATTTAGGATTCGGCCTCTAGCCGAATACGTTTTGCTCTACAGAAATTTGGAGATTGTCACAACAAACTGAAGAGAAACCTTCAATATTACTAATAAATGAAGAAGCCTATAAAGTACCGGTGTGACGATCTGATACGAATTCCTGAACTATTTACATTTCCTCGGAAAAAATGGAACCATTTTGCCAACCTGTTACTCATAAGACTATTGTTATTAGCGTCAATGTTACTACGGCTATGGCGGCATCTTTCTTGCATCTTCAAATCGCAGCCCAACAGGCCGATCAGAGCACTGGGCCGGAAGTTCAATAAAGTCATAGAAGTATAGCTTCCAGCTACATTTTTTTGAAGCAGCTGTAATGGCGGTTCAGGGTGAAGTGTGTCGCTATGGTTTACTTTTAAATTGCGGCGGCGAGTATGATCGCACTACTAGTTATTTCAAAAGGGTTGCTCTGTCGTGTCTATAGGCCATCGTGACTCTGTTATGCCTGCTATCGGAGTCACTACAAACACAAATCAAGAGGAAAGAAACCACATGAGAAAACTAATCCCTGCCCTGCTTGTAGCTCTGGTTCTAACTATGAGCGTGGCAGCTTTAGGACAGGCCACCCAGGGAAGTCTGGCTGGAACTGTCAGTGACGCGAACGGCGCGATTGTTCCTGGCGCTGCCGTGACGATCAAGAATATCGCTACATCTCAAGAGATGCAGACGATCTCAAATGACAAAGGCGAGTTCAGTTTCCCTGCAGTTGCTCCGGGCCATTATAAGGTCAGTGTAACGGCCAAAGGGTTCAAGAAGTTTGAAGTCTCTGATGTCATCGTCGATGTTTCGACCCCCGCGAAAGTCGTGGCGTCGCTTCCCGTGGGCGACATCAACGAAACGGTAACCGTTACCGCCAGCGAAGCACAGGAAATTATTAATACGACCAATCCGACGCTGACTAACGTAATCACGCAACGTCAGGTAAATGACCTGCCATTGCCGACGCGAAACCCATTGGATCTTGCGGGACTACAGGCGGGCGTGGCCACTTTCGGAACGGGTACTCGCAACGCGACCGTCTCGGGTCTGCGCGGCAGTTCAACGAACGTTACTCAGGACGGTATCAACGTAGAGGACAACTTTGTCAAAACCAGCTCGTTCTTTGCGCTGAATGCGCCGACCGTTGAAGGAACGAGTGAGTTCAGCATTTCGACTGGCACGATTGGAGCGGACTCCGGCCGCGGCGTTGGTCAGGTGCGTATTGTAACTCCGTCAGGCACTAATAGGTTACACGGCAACGCTTCTTATTTTGGTGAGAACGATGCTTTCAATGCCAATAGTTTCTTTAACAACGCAACAGGTACACCCAGAAATAAGGTGAGACAACACCGTTTTGGCTTCTCGGTCGGCGGCCCTGTCGATATTCCTCATGTCTATGATGGTCGCGACAAGACGTTCTTCTTCTTCTCCTACACTGGTTTCCGCGAGCCGCTCTCGAGCACATTCAACCGCACTGTACTCACCCAGGATGCTCGCAATGGTATTTTCAAATACGTCGACACAAACGGTGTCACCCAGACGGTAAATTTGCTTAGCAGTCCGGGCGCAAAATTCACAACGCTTAACGCGGTAACACAGGCTCTGATCAACGAGACACCTTTACCGAACAACATTCTCAGAGGGGATCACCTGAATACTGCAGGATTCAGCTTTAATCAGGCCGGCAGCGATCCATCCGACGAGTGGACGGTAAGAATCGATCATCAATTACTACAGAGTTCTGAGTTGGGAACACACAAACTGGAATTCGTCACCTCTCGCGGAGTCTTCAATTCAAGCCCTGACGTTCTGAATGGCAATGTACCTCCGTTTCCGGGTTTGATCGGTGGATCGCAAACATCGACTCGAATACTGGTTACGACGGCGATCCATTCCTCCTTCGGCAGCAACAAGGCGAATGAAATACGTTTCGGACACCAGCGCGCGCCGGTCGATTTCCCGGTTGATGCTCCGATCAAAGAGCCTTTCTTTTTAACTTTTGCCAGCGGCATTACAGATCCTCAAAATCGAAACGTTGACCAGAATCGAGATACGACGGTGTACCAGTTGCTGGACAACTTCTCCTGGAACAGAGGAGTTCATACGATAAGATTGGGAACGGACTTGCAGGCGATCACGGTCTATTCCAATAACGCCGCAGGGATTACCCCTACAGTCGTACTCGGCACCAACCCGGCGAATTCGAATGGTTTGTCTAAGGCAAATTTCCCGGGAATTTCAAACACAGATTTCACTACCGCACAGAACATATATGCCGATCTGGTTGGATTGCTCGCCAGCGGATCGCAGCTTTTCAATGTCAATTCTCCGACCTCCGGATTTGTTCCAGGGGCAATCAGCAGGCAGACTTTTGAACAAAAAGAGGCGAACTTCTACGGTCAGGATGACTGGCGTGTTCGTCGCAACCTGACACTTAATCTTGGACTGCGCTACGAATTCCTTGGCGTTCCGACCATTCCGAATGGTCTGGCCTTGCAGCCTCAGGGCGGTATCCAGGGTCTATTCGGTCCCACGCCCGTGGGTGACTTGTTCCATCCTGACCTGCCAGTCGGCCCCCCAAGCACTACTACGCCGATCAATCTGGTCAGCGGAACCACAGGTCGTGCGCTATACAACAATGATTGGAATAACTTTGCCCCATCGTTTGGTTTAGCCTATTCACCAAGCTTTAAGTCTGGTCCGTTGCACTTCATTTTTGGTGATGAAGGCAAGAGCTCGATCCGCGGAGGTTATTCAATCAGTTACCTTCGTGATGGTCTCACTGTTGTTTCCAATGTGATTGGTGGCGGTACAACAAATCCGGGGTTGCAACAAACGGCGACGAACTCGTTGCCAACCGGCGTATTGACCAATGCTGGCATTCCTCTTGCAACACCGGCGTTCAATATCCCGACAACAGACGCGGCAAATTTTGCCATCAATTCCGGCAACCTGATCTTTGCCTACGATCCAAATCTGCGCACACCGTACGTCCAGCAATGGTCGTTTGGTATTGAACGCGAAATAGCGCGAGATACGGCGCTGGAGATCCGTTATGTCGGCAACCACGCCGTCAAGATGTACCATGCGTTTGATCTCGACGAAGTCAATATTTTTGAAAATGGATTCCTGAATGATTTCTTGGCTGCCCAGAATAACCTGAACGTTTGCCTGGCAAACGCGACGGCTTGCAAGGCCGCACAGGCAACGCAGGGAATTACCGCAGGAAACCAGACGGCTTCCAGTTTTGCGAATTGGGGATTGGCCGGACAGGCAAACACACCGATCCTCAGCAAACTGTTCGGACCGGCCGCTGCGGGTACGCAGGGATTCTTCAACAACTCGACCTTTGTCAGCAATCTTTCTTTGAACAACGTCGGCACGATGGCTAACACTTTGGCCACGAATCCGGCGTTCATTAACACGCGATTGCTGTTCCCGGCAAACTTCTTCCGAGTAAATCCAAATACCGCCAGAGCTCTTCTGATGACGAACTCGTCGTTTTCGCACTACAATGCGCTGCAGATCGAGGTTCGTCGCCGATTGTCGAAGGGTCTCCTCCTTCAGGCCGACTACACTTTCAGCAAGGCGATCACCGATACCGAGGGAAGCCAATCTGACTTCGAATCGGGACGCACATTGCGAAACCCGCTGTTCAATGAACACCGCGCAGATTTTGATCAGACCCACAAGTTCATCATGAACTACATCTATGAGTTGCCGATTGGTCATGGGCGTCACTATTTCAGTGGAGCGAACGGCGTAGTCGGCAGAGCGATCGAAGGCTGGCAACTGCAGGGTATTACAACCTGGCAATCAGGCGTGCCGCTCGGTATCGTTTCCAATCGCGCAACGTTCAATCAGCTCAACGCCGTGTTGAATCCGGCCGAAATCCTGGGAGGGCTATCGCTGGATCAACTTAAGGCGGATACGGGAATATTCAGGACGCCGAATGGCGTGTTCTTCTTTGATCCGTCAATCCTTGTTCAAAGCGGTGGCCAATCCAAGCTGGAGCCTGGTGTTGTTGGTTCACCGGCGCCTGGACAGATCGGCAATTTCCCGCGCAATTTCTTCAATGGTCCAAGGTTCTTCCAGTCCGACTTCAGCGTCCTGAAACGGACACGGATAACGGAGAGTGTGAACGTCGAATTCAGAGCTGAGATGTTCAATGTGTTCAATAACACGAACTTTAATTTCAGCGCCGATCAGATTTTCGACTCGACGACATTTGGGCAAATCACAGGTACTGTGGGCAATCCTCGCTTTATGCAGTTCGGATTGCGCATAAATTTCTAACAAACTGGAAATGGCTATCACCAAAAGGAGTGACTCTGTCGGGTCACTCCTTTTTTGTTGCAAATGTTAACCGGTTTGTTGTACTAGATGAAGCCGTACATCCAGCTTCGGAGACAATCATAAATGCTGATTATCGGAACGCGCTTCTTCACCTGGGGTAACGGGTCAACTGCACGTCAATGGCACTGCTCTGCCTGTGGAATCACGATGCCTTTTACCGAAAAGAAAGGCATGCGGTTTATCACCTTGTTCTTCATAATTCCGGTGCTTCCGATCAGCGGAGTCTCCAATCTGGTTGAGTGCCCGAATTGCAAAACCAGATTTGTCGCTAAATCTTGATTCGTAGGCTCCTCTTCGCTATATAATTATTTTGTTATCCCTGCGTTTCCGGAGGGAATCTCAGGCTCACAACGTCATTCAAACACCAGAGTGACATATCGCCACATTGGAGTTGTCCGTCCATGAAGAAATATCCGGTCGTTGCCGCTGCATTTTTTTGTTTGTTTCTCCTTCAGACCATGGCTACAGCGCAGTCCACATCGCCTGCCCAGCAAAGCGATACCGAAAAAAAACAGGCGCTCTACGGTAAATTCGAGACAACCTACAAAACTGACACGAAAGCGGCCTACGACGCGGCCAGAGAGTATTTAGATAAATACTCTGCCGACAAAGACGACATCGTCGATTTTCTTAACAAGTGGGTTAACTCGCACCAAAAGGAATATTGGGAAATCACTGTTTGGAATTTGATCTACAACGACGCAAATTATCCGAAAGCATTTGAGGTCGGTAGACAAGTCCTTAAAGGCGAGCCAGAATGCCTGCGGACCCTGGTCGATTTGGGATATGCTGGTTTTCCGGCAACAAGAGGAGGGTTGGAAAATGTTCAGGCAGAGGCAATCGGTTATGCGGAGCACGCGATTAAGTTGATCGAGCAGGGCCAAACCTTGCCTGACTGGGCGCCGTTCCAAGATAAATCGGACACATTAGGTTGGCTGAACTTTAGTCTTGGCGTAATGAACCTGAAAACCGGTGTCGACAAAGCTTCCCCGTATTTTTTCAAGGCGCTCGGCTACCCGAGTAAGGTAAAAGAATACGCTCCGGTCTATTACTATATTGCTGCATCTTATGAAGATGGCCCATACAAGAAAGCATCAGAGGAACGAAAAAAGTTCGCCGGAAAAGAAGAAACTCCCGAAGGCAAACAAGCTCTTGAGTCCGCCAACCGAACACTTGACCATATTATCGATGCCTATGCCCGCGCGATCGCCTTGACAACAAGGACAGATGCCGATAGTCAAAATGCAAAGAATCAATGGATGGCCAGGGCAATCGAGCTTTACAAATTCCGTCACGACGGATCTGATGCGGGGCTTAAGGATTTTATCGCCGGAGTTCTTTCGAAGCCGTTTGAGCCGCTTCAGGACAAGCCATAGTGAACAGAGGTGCTCTGTGGAAATGCCCGATTTGCAAAAGGCCATTTGCGAATCAGAATCAATCGCATTCCTGCGGGCGCTACTCGGTTGCAGAATTTCTTAATGGCAAAAGCGATCGTGCGATTGCCATCTTCAACCGTTTTGCAGAAATGATTGAAGCGTGCGGTCCGATCATTACTGCGCCCGCGAAAACTCGAGTTGGTTTCCAGGTCAGAATGATTTTTGCGGCGGTTAATCGGCTCGATGATAGCGGAATGAACGCGCATGTAATCCTTGCGCGTAGAGTAGAGCACATTCGGTTCACGAAGATTGAATCTATCTCGCCTAAAAATCACGTTCATCATTTCAGAATCACGAGCATCGAAGAACTGAATCAAGAGGTGGAAGGATGGCTAAACGAAGCTTATAAAGTAGGCTGTCAGGAACATTTGAAGAAGTAGCAGGTCGATTAATCCGAAACTAGCTTGTCGAAAAAGGACTCCCAGTAATATTTCACAAGTTGCTCGATCTTTGGCTCACTGGCCAGGGATTCCACCCACTCAAGGTAAGCTTCAGCGGTTAATATTTTCTTCAACTCTGTCAGAAAGGTGCTTCGGTTTTCGAGCGGCAACAGGTTCTCTTCCGAATAGTAACCGAGTTTCCTTAATTGTTTCTCTTTGGCCGCAGTCCATCGCGATTTAATCAAGTAAGAATTCGACCAAACAATTTTGGGCGATGACTCTTCGATCATTTTCCATGTGACTTCTTCCGATTTCAACAAGTCAAAAACACCGGACAGCCAGACAATGATTGCCGCGCGCCAGTAGGGGTCGCGAATCGTCAGCAGAGAAGTCACCCAGGTTTTTATTTCATCAGGAAACAGATATTTCAGACAGAAGAACATCGCGGCCGAAAGATCCTCGTGAGCGTTACCAGGGCTCCAATGCACACCGAGGGAAGTCTCAAGAAAACTCGGCCTTTTGTCGGACTTACCGCTTGACCGATCAACCCAGTCGGACCACCGGTCATTCGCCATCAGGCAGTGAGGTAGGGTGGCTATGACGTCATCTCTGAATGATTCGTATTGCGCCTCAATTTCATCTGGGTTCAGACAAACGAAGGTCGTGACAAGATTCTGGAAGACTTCTGCATTCTTGATAGAGTTCATGCATCGCCTGATCAACCGGGGCAATAGATACAAAAACCAGTGAGTCCACTCATTCGAGTGACCAAAACTGCTTGTTCCCGATGCAATCTCAAACAGGTAGTGATTGATATCGGACGCGGAAATATCATCGAGCTCTTTCTCGATCAGTTCGTCGAAATACTTTCGAGAATCACTGTTGAACCACGCTTCACCCATCGGGTGAAGTGGCCTCGGAAAATTTATTTGCAGTCTGACTAAGGCCTCTTCAGACGGTCCTTTGCCGATAATCCATTCGAAGCTCATCATCTATGTTGCGGTCATCGATAATTTGAACCACTCACTGCTGAGAATTGTATAGCAGGTTTCCGGCATCTAGTTTATCATTCATTTGCCTGCACGATGAGGTGCCGCAACCTCCTCTGCATAAGCGTTGCACTCCGAGGTCTAGTATTAATAATGGAAACCTATGACTATCAAACGCCCCAGCATAGCCATATTCGCATCGACGCTAGCACTAAGTTTATCCTTATTAACTGTTTTCGTTTCGCAATCATTCGGACAGTCAGTTAACGGAACGTTTCCGCTTTCAGGCACAGTTCAGAGTCCCGACGGAAGGCCAATTGCGAAAGCGGTCGTTGATCTTTACCAGTCCAATATAAAAATTCGATCTTCTTTTTCCAAAGGCGACGGTACCTTCGTCTTTAACGATCTGTTGCCCGGCCAATATCAGCTAAAAATAGAAGCTTACGGTTTCGACTTAACGGCGGCGAGCGTAACTGTCGGTCCAGAAAATCCTGCGCGCATCAATATAAAGCTCTCCTCGATTTCGGGCAGAAATGCCAATACAGGTTCACACCAGATTTCTGCTGATACTGTGGCAAATCAGAACAGCATTTCTCTTTCACAACAAAGTCTAGATAAATTGCCTGTATTCGATCAGGACTACATTGGATTTATGTCGCGATTTCTCGACCCGGGCAGCGTTGGCACAACTGGAACCACGACCGTTGTCGACGGAGTCGAATCAACTGACGTTGGTTTATCAACATCCGGGATTCGAGAGTTGCACGTCAATCGTGATCCATATTCCGTTATTCAGTCGCGCCCAGGTTTTGGGCGTATTGAAATCGAAACTAAATCAGGTACGCAAGAGTTTCACGGAAATTTTAACTTTACATTCCGCAATTCTTCTTTGAATGGCAGGGACGCTCTTTCGTTTCAGCGTCAACCAGACCAGAGACGAATCTATGAAGGCATATTTACCGGGCCAATGGGAAAGGGCGGTAAAACATCGTTTCTTTTCTCACTTGATCGAGATGAAGATGATCCGGCAATTTTTGTGAACCCGCAGCAGATAGATGCGTTTGTGACCCAGCCGCGACGTAATTTATTAGTTGCAGGGGAGATTGATCATTTGATCACTGATCGGAATAGCTTTTCCGTGAGATATTCCTTTAACAACACAACAATTGACAATCAGGGTATCGGAGGCGAGGTTCTCCCGGAAGCGGGCGTAAACAACCGGGTCCGCGAAAACAGGGTCCAATACAACCAGCACACATCCGTCTCGCCAAAACTGACCAATGAAATTGATGTAGTGATTTCTGAAACCCATGTTTCTGATAAGGCGGTGAATCCCGGTCCGACGATTGAGCAATTTGGAAGCTTTGTCGGCGGCGGGGCGGAAATAGATCAGATTCAATCGCGATCTAGAATGGGACTCAACGACGTTGTTTCTTACGTTACCGGTCGCCATTCCTTATTCGCGGGAATCAGCATCCCGGAACTGAGCCGGAACGCCTCGACAGATCATATTGATACCAGGGTTACAGAGGTTTTACTGGGAGGACCTGGCTTGCCCCCTGGAGCGGGTCTTCAGGTAATTAGAGCTGATGGCAACGGCCGTCTGGTTTTTTCACGCCAGGAATTTTCAGGATTTATTCAGGACGAGTTTAGATTTCATCCAAATTTCACGATTTCTGCCGGTTTACGATACGACTGGCAGAATTTCTTTAAAGAACATCGTGGTTTCGGCCCAAGGTTTTCGCTTGCTTATGGCTTTGGCAAAGATCCTAAGACGGTCGTGAGAGCTGGATTTGGGATCTTCTATGATCGGATTGACAATCAAACGTTGCAAACGGCTCTCGTACATAATGGCGCAGGGATTACAGAGACGGTTGAAACATTTAGCGAACTTCTTCCTCCATCATTCAGTCCTCCTTTTACTTCGGTGCTGAAAGTCGACCCATCGCTGAAGACTCCTTACACAATCCAATACAATGTCGGTATTGAGAGACAGCTTGGTAAAAAGAATTCGGTGAGCATCAATTACCTTGGTTCACGCGGTGTTCACCTTTTCTCGATGGAGAGCGAAGAGATATTTTCTCCACCGCCGCAGGGGATCCTCAATTTAACTAACATAGTGTCGGCCGCCAAGGCTAACAGCGATTACCTTGAAGCATCATTCCGCGGCCATATAACTCGGCTTTTTACTGGCCTTGTTGAATACCGATATGGAGTGGCTCATGACAACACTGAAGGAATAAATTCAGCCACAGTTCTCAGGCCGTTTTTTGGGCTCAATCAATTGGTCGATTATGCCAGATCGGATTTTGATCGCCGCCATCGTTTTGAGACTGCTGGTCAGTTTGATCTTTTGGACCAGCTCAATCTGGGATTCTCGGTTTCCTTTAATTCTGGCACCCCATTTAATGTTCCGAACATAAACCCGACACCGCTTCCAACAGAACCTTTCTTTTTCAGGAACGCGGCTGTAGGCCCTGCCAATGCCAACCTGGATTTAAGACTTTCCAAAGACTTCAAACTGCGTAACTCGAAGAAAGAGAGCAGTCCGATACTTACATTTGATATAGATGCATTTAACGCCTTGAATAGGACCAACATTACAAAGACATTAACGGTATTTGGGCCATTGTTTGCAAACGGGGACAGTACCGCCGGGCCGCCTCGTCGGCTGCAGTTGACGGCTAGGTTCAGATTCTAAACGTTGTCTGTTGATGTTTGAGAAATTGTGATTGCTGACTTATCTTTGCGAAACGGATACAGCATCTGTTTGATGTAACTCGAAGGTAGGGGTTCCAATGTGCCGTACGTTTCTGGCATTTTGTCTTTTGGCATATACAGAGTCCCGAAGATCAAATCGAGCCACGGCAGTTGACCTGCAAAGTTCTTATCGATCGCTTCTGAATCCGAGCTGTGATGCCAGTGATGAAATTCCGGTGTGGAAATAAACCATCGCAGCCAGCCAAACTTGAAACGCACATTTGCGTGAATCAAGATCGCCTGGAAGGTCGCGATTCCAAGGTAAGCCCCAAACGTCGCTTTGCTGAATCCCATCAAATATAGCGGCGTGATCGCCATTGCACGGGTGAATGCCTGATCCAGCGGATGAGTTCTCGCCGCAGCCAGCCAATCCATTTCCTCGATGCTGTGATGGACGGCATGGAACTTCCAAAGCCAGGGAATCCGATGCGTCATCCGATGCCCGATATACTCACCGAGATCAGCGAGAAAGACTGCCTCCAGAAATTGCAGAAGGTGGGGTTGACCTGCAACTGCCGTCTGAAATTTTGTATTGACCAGGAAGTGCAGAAATATCAACAGGGATCCAAAAACAATGACCAGTCCTATGTCGGTCAGGAATCTGTTGATCAGGAAATGGATGATGTCAGTGCGCCAGCCTTTGCGAAAGACTTTTTGTTCCTTACGGAGCGCGAATATCCTCTCTAACGGAACAAAGATAACAACGGCTACAATGAATCCGAAGAAGAAGTTTCCCTTCATACACGGCTCAACTCACAAAGAGATCGGGGCTCTGTGTAACATTACGATTTGATAATTGTCAGAGTTCCTGCGAATAATTCGAACTACTATTCCGGGTTTTGCTCGAGCAGTTTCGTGGTGTTTTCAGTCACGCTGGAAGGTTGGACAATCTCTGACGTCTCTACCTTGCGCGCAGAAATGTCAATGAAAGCACCGGGCTGACCCGCTTGTAGCAGCGGTGCTCGTCCAACAGTTGCCTGATCCGGCACCATTGGTGGCGTGTATGCGTTTGCGGGCATAGCTTTGTCTGTTTTCTTCGGTTTCCCTTCCTGGAACATTCGGGCGTACAGCATTCGCATCAGACCAGCCATCATGAAGACCAAGGGTATTTCTTCGTATTTGTGCCCTAATACGTCCACAAACGGCAGTAGGATGAAACATATAAAAATGAGGATCATCCCTTGACGAAAACCTTCCATGCGCGGCGAGCGTTTTGGCTTTTCATTGTTGGGTACTGGAACTGGCATCTCACCGCCATTTTCAAGCAGCCTGGTGACGCCACCCAGCGGAAATCCACAACGCGAACAAAACCTGGCCTGATTCGATGCTTGCTGCTGACTGCAGTTTGGACAAAACATAACCCTTGTACCTTTAGAACCCATCTTACAGCGATTATTTGATTTGATTAACGATTATTATTCCGATTCGGTTCGACTGTGGCTGTTTTTCACGAGGCTTGGTTGATCGGAATAAATAGTTCTTCAGAGGAAAAACTGGCAAAACTCTGATAGCCACACAGCGATTCCGTCCCGCTATGAGCTTTCCCATATTGTTACCCCTGGTTACGCCCGCGAGTGGTTTTCTTCAATATTACTTCCGGCCGCTGATGCGATTGTTCTCATAAGCCATTCAATAGAGTATTAATACTGGATTTAGAGGGTGCCGGACGCTGATTTGCCATAACTCAGAGTGAGAGTAGGAATTCATAGCCGATTCTTTCAGATCGGCGAAGTTTCCGTTTAAATCCTTTAGCATCACTTCAGGAGCATGCTTTTATCGTGTGCTCCTGCTTTTATCGGCTTGCCAGTTCTGTCCGCTGATCGGATACTTATCGGCGCCTAAAAACTTAACCACAGGTTGTTTCGTTTAAATCAGAGGAGAGGACGACACTATGCATCGTTGCCATTGGGCTAAGACAGATTTATCGATTGCTTATCACGACAAAGAGTGGGGCGTTCCGCTTCACGATGACAGAGCTCTCTTCGAATTCCTGATTCTTGAGGGTGCACAAGCTGGTTTAAGCTGGGAAACGATCCTGAAGAAACGCGACAATTATCGTGCGGCATTCGATAATTTCAACGTAAAGAAAGTCTCAAAATACGATGCCGGAAAACTAGAGTCGCTGCTCTCTGACGCGGGCATTATTCGCAATCGCTTAAAAATTACGGCGGCGATCCAGAATGCACAATCGTTTCTGGCTATTCAGAAGGAATTTGGCACTTTCGATGCGTATATTTGGAGCTTTGTCGACGGCAAAACGATAAAAAACAAAGTCGCGGATGGACATCCACCGGCTACCTCACCTGAGTCAGATGCGATGAGCAAGGATCTGTTGAGACGAGGTTTTAAGTTTGTCGGGTCAACTATATGTTACGCATTCATGCAGGCGGTCGGGATGGTAAACGACCACGAGAAGAAGTGCTTTCGGTATAACCAGGTCTAACTTCTGAAATATTCGCAACCGGTACGTCGCTGTTCCGCGACGTACCGGTTAGGTCGGGAAATTAGAATGTAAATCGCAACTGCAATTGGAACATTCTGGGCGGATCGATATTCGCAAACGCCGGAATTGCCGTCGTTGTCGTAGCTCCTACACCGCTGGCAAATTCGCCGAACGTTGATAACGGCGATGTGCCGTCTCCGTAGACGGTAACCCCGCGACCCAGCATATTTGCGTGATTAAACAGATTGAATCCTTCCAATCGAAGCAGGATGGATTTGCTTTCCGTTACCTTGATCCGATTCTCAACGAATATGCCTACATCGGATGTTGCGGTTCCGCGGAATGTAGATTTGCCAATTACCGATCCGTTGATGACGGGACGGTCGTTGTTCGCACCGTCACCATTATTATCAACGCCGGTAGTTGCGCTGAACGGTCGCGCCGACGCAAGCTGTGTCAGCGTACCGGCCGTGAAATTGTACGGCAGTCGATAACTGAGAATGAAGACCGCGCGGTGACGTTGATCTAAAACGCTTGGCCCGTTTTCAGTATCACCCAAGGTGGCAATGTTGCTTTCATTCGGATTGATGCCGTTGCCGTCAGGCTCTGTCGTGTTGGTGGCCTTTGACAAGGTATAGCTGACTGAAGCGAAAAGCCGCGAGTTGCCGCGATAGCTGAACTGAGTCGTCCATCCATCGTAAGTCGCGTGTCCCAAGTTCATCAGGACGTTGACCTGACGGATTCCGCCG
>DASRDY010000324.1:0-27621 GCA_035652355.1 Blastocatellia bacterium | reverse complement strand
CATTGATATATTTGGCTGGCTCGGCTACCCGATGCAAATCAAAGTCAACTTCCTGTGTCGCGATTCAATTCTGGCTGCACCAATCGTACTAGATTTGGCATCATTCCTCGATCTTGCTCAGCGAGCCGGAATGCGTGGAGTTCAAGAATGGTTATCGTTCTATTTCAAATCACCGATGACAGCACCTGGTCTTTACCCGGAGCACGATTTGTTCATTCAATTGATGAAATTGAAAAATACGCTTCGTCATCTTCGCGGTGAGGAACTGATCACTCACCTGGGCTTGGAATATTATGACTAACTGTGGCGCAGACATTCAGTCTGCGCTGTTTGCCCAATGCGATCACTAGAATAAGAGTGAGCTTTTCCTGACCTGCTCTGACTAACTGTCTGCGCCGCTCGCATGGGGATGAATTAGAACAACGGGACAGGGCGATTTCCTAATCACTTTTTCGGCGGCGCTACCGAATAAAATGTTGCGTACGCCGCCGATACCATAATTACCCAGGACGATAAGATCTGCCGATATTTCTGTAGCGTGGTGGTTAATTTCGACGCCAGCATCTCCCGTCCGAATACTCGTTTCAATCTCGACGCCTTCACACGAACAGTGGCGAACAAATTCCGCCAGTCGTTTCTGAGTTAACTCCAAGGTTCGCTTCTGCAAAATCTCATCCGTGGCATCAACGTCCAGCAATCCTTCTTTGATCGCCTGTCGAATATAACTTTTGCTATTCACCGTCAGGATATTAACTTTTGCGCCCAGTTGCAGCGCTAAACCCACAGCATACACTGCTGCCTTATGAGCATTTTCCGAGAAATCTGTTGGTGCAAGGATCAGTTCTACCTTTTTCATCAAATTAATCGACTTCCAGTTTACCGGCCAGATAATCGCGAACTTTTTTCATGTCTTCCCACACTTCCCTCTTCTTGTCGGGAGAACGCAGCAGGTAAGCTGGATGAAATGTCGGCATTAGCTTAGCACCCTGATAATCAAAGAATCTCCCTCTCAATCCTGAAATTGAGCTCTTGGATCGCATCAACGTCTGAGCTGCTGGCAGACCCAGCGCGACAATGACTTTAGGTTTGATAATGGCAATCTGTCGGAACAAGAATCCCTCGCAAGTGTCTACTTCATCCTTCATCGGAGTTCGATTCCCAGGCGGACGACATTTAACAATATTCGCGATGTACGTGTCTTCGCGTTTTATTCCCATCGCTTCGATTATTTTCGTCAGAAGCTGACCACTGCGACCGACAAATGGACGACCCTGAGCATCTTCGTCCGCGCCCGGCCCCTCGCCAACAAACATCAATTCAGCGTTTGGATTGCCTTCGCCAAAAACAATATTGGTGCGCTCTTCGCATAAACGGCAACGGCGACAATCGCCGATGTCGGCCCTGACATCTTCCAGGGTTTCAATAACCGGGAACTGCCGAGAACTGGTGTCCTCGCCGCCCCCAAACAAACTTACTTGTGTTTTGCTTTTTGCGGGCATATTCATTGAAACGTCTTTCTTCTGATCTGCGGCAGCAATTACAAGCGTTTCACGTTGAGATAACGGCTCTTGTTCGTAAGGCGATTTCGTTAGTTCAACGGCAGAGGCAGAGTGCACGTTCTGTTTTGCGCCGCCGATCTCTGTCAATCCCAGCTCGCGATAGAATTCCAGGTATTCCCGGGTTTGAGAGACAATCTCTTTAATTTCATCATTCATAATTGTGGAGTTGCCTTACGCGGTTTGTTAAATGCCGAATCCTGTTTGAAAGAACTCCGTCTTTTACTCTATTCAGCGTGAATCAGGCTGTAATCCGTGAGCATCGATTTGTCGCCAAGAGCCACGTTGTTTATCTCACACGAGCGACCTATCAGACAACCCTTCCCTATAATGACATTCCTCAGTTCCGAACCATGACCGATTTGCGCGCCTGACAACAGAACAGAATTCTCAATGCGAGATTTTTCTTCAATAAAACAATTTGGTCCGATTACTGAATTTATGATTTCTGTTCCGGGCTTTATCGTTGAACTTTCGTCAATAAGGGACTTTGAATCTATATGAGCGAGCGGGTCGATTTTCGGCCCGATAATCCTCGGCGGCAGGTGATATGAGCCAAGCCTATCATCCAACAGGTCTAAATGAGCTTTCAGATACCTGCCAGGGGTTCCAATGTCCAGCCAGTATGCCGAAGAAATATAGGCATTGAATGGCCGTTGCTGTTTTAAAAGCTCCGGAAACAAACCGTATTCGAACGAATAGTTTTCACCCGCCGGTATCAGCTTTAACACTTCCGGCTCGAGGACGTAAATACCTGCATTGATCGTATCGCAGGAAATTTCTTCGACCTTTGGTTTTTCCAGAAATCGTCGGACCTTTGACTCGGCGTCAGTCTCTACAACTCCGTAAACTGTCGGATTGTCGACATGCGTTAGAACAATTGTTGCCGCGGCTTTTGTCTTTCGGTGCTGATCCAAAACTTTACGGAGATCCAAATCGGTGAGGACGTCTCCGTTAAAAACAACCGTACTTTCTCTTATATGCTCCTGGGCATTTTTAAAGGCTCCGGCTGTACCCAGTGGTTGAGCTTCAACCGTATAACTGATGTGCATTCCAAAGTCGGATCCGTCGCCCAGGACATCCTCGATCTTCTTTGGCTGGTAAGAAAGGCTGAGAATCACATCGGTGATGCCCGCTTGTTTTAGCAGATCCAGTTGATACAAAAGGAAGGGCCGATTGGCTATGGGCACAATCGGTTTTGGTGTATTTACCGTCATCGGGCGCAACCGAATGCCCTTGCCCCCCGCCAGTATGAGTGCTTGCATCTAAAACCCCTCTAGTCCATGCAAGTGACGCGAAAGTCTATCACTGCGGTGAAAGCGAGACAAGGAAGGCTCTGAAAGATTGCGGGTCTCGTCAACCAATTCGCTCAAGAATCTGATCGCGAGATCCTGAGCCGTGGTATGATATTAATAGGAGTTCACCGATGAATGAGGAAACCATTAGTTTCGAAACCGATGAGCAAAAGTTATCGGCCCTGGATACTATCGCTGCCGCTTTAAACCGCGATCGCACATTCGTAATAAACGACGCGATAGACACATATTTGCAGATCCACCAGTGGCAGATCGAAGAAATTAAAAAGGCGTTAGCTGAGGCTGATGCTGGAAAGTTCGCATCAACTGAAGCTGTCGAAGCCTTTTTTGCGCGGTGGACAGATGATCGTTAAGTGGCTGCAATCTGCCTTAGATAATCTCGACCATATATCTATATTTATTGCTCAAGATAATCCGGACGCTGCTAAAAGGGTTGTTGCCAAAATTCAACAGGACATTGCAATCATTGCCTCTTATCCCGCATCTGGAAGGCAGGGACGAGTGCCTGGAACTCGCGAAATGATCGTTTCTGGCACTCCTTACATAATCATCTATAGGATTCATGAACAAACCGTTGAGATTTTAAGGGTTTTCCATACGAAACAACGCTCAGCGGAAATCCCTTTACCTTTTTGCCTCCTTAGCCGACTGGCGCGACTGAGATATAATGATCTGTTTAGATCGTTACCTGAGGAGTCATTATGCAAACGCGAGATGCAGTCATCATCAGTGCGGTACGCACGCCTATCGCAAAATTCCAGGGATCACTGAAGAAATTCAAAGCTCCTGAACTTGGAGCACTTGCTGTTCGAGCCGCCATGGAGCGTGCCGGACTTGAGCCGAATCAAATTGACGAAGTCATAATGGGCAATGTCGTCCAGGCTGGCCTCGGGCAAAATCCTGCTCGCCAGGCAGCGTTGAAGGCCGGATTGCCCGATACGGTTGCTGCGATGACGGTGAATAAAGTGTGCGGCTCAGGGCTAAAGGCGGTAGTCCTTGCGGCACAGGCTGTCAAACTGGGTGACAACGAAATCGTGATCGCAGGCGGCATGGAATCCATGAGCAATGCGCCATACTTGCTGACAAAGGCTCGCGATGGTTACCGGCTTGGTAACGGCGAGCTGATCGATTCAGTCGTGCACGATGGGCTTTGGGATGCGTATGAGAATTATCACATGGGTATGACCGGTGAAGTTGTCGCTGAAAAATATTGCATTCCCCGAGAACAACAGGATGAATTCGCAATGAATTCTCATCGCAAAGCAGTGGCAGCAATCAAAGCTGGTCGTTTTGAAGACGAGATCGTTCCTGTCGAAGTCCCGCAACCAAAGGGCGCACCCATATTGTTTACCACTGACGAAGGTCCGCGCGAAGACACAACTGTTGAAAGCCTGGCAAAGCTGAAACCCGCATTCAAGAAAGATGGTGGCACAGTTACTGCCGGTAACGCGTCCACCTTGAATGATGGCGCTTCGGCAGTAACCGTTACGTCACTGGAAAAAGCAAAAGAGCTGGGACGCGAGCCTCTGGCTCGAATTGTCACCTACACTACATCGGGCATTGCGCCATCATTGGTTATGATGGCCCCGGTGGGCGCAATCCAGATGGTTTTAAAAAAGACCGGATGGTCACTCGACGAAGTCGATTTAATTGAAATCAACGAAGCTTTTTCCGCCGCGGCATGCGCGATTACAGGCGAACTGAAGCTCGATCCGGCAAAAGTCAATGTGAATGGCGGAGCGGTGGCGCTTGGGCATCCGATCGGCTCAAGCGGTGCGCGAATATTGACAACCTTAATTTACGAACTTAAGCGTCGCAACGCACATCGCGGTATCGCTGCGCTTTGTCTGGGTGGCGGCAACGCCGTGGCAATGGCAGTGGAAAGATAGCCCACGTACGGTAGAGGAATCTAATGATAAAAACATTTGGCGTATCAGGCGCGGGACAGATGGGTGGTGGCATTGCTCAGGTTGCAGCCAGAGCAGGATTCAGAGTAATCCTTCAGGACATCAAAGACGAATTTGTCCAGCGGGGATTAAAGATCATTGATAAAAATCTTCAGCGCGACCTGGACAAACAGCGCATAACGGCTGAAGAGAAGGCAGCAACAATCGAGAGAATCCTGCCCACGACTGATTTGCAATCGTTCGCTGACGCAGATATCGTTGTTGAAGCCGTAACAGAAGATATCAATATTAAGTTGAATTTATTTCGAGAGCTGGATCGCATCACCAGACCTGACGTCATACTTGCCAGCAATACTTCTTCAATCTCCATTACCAGGATCGCCGCGGTAACACAGAGACCGGCGAACGTTATCGGAATGCATTTTATGAATCCGGTTCCAGTCATGAAACTGGTGGAGATTATTCGCGGAGTTGCAACTTCCAATGCGACCTTTCAGACGGTAAAGACATTGTCGGAGCAGCTTGGCAAAACTCCTGTTGAAGTTAACGATGCTCCTGGTTTCGTGTCGAATAGGGTTCTGATGCCAATGATCAACGAAGCGGTGTTTGCTTTATATGAAAGCGTGGGTACACCAGAAGCGATCGACACAGTAATGAAACTTGGCATGAATCATCCAATGGGGCCATTGGCGCTGGCGGATTTAATTGGGCTCGATACTTGCCTTGCGATTATGAATGTACTTTACGATGGCTTTCAGGATTCCAAGTACAGACCTTGTCCGTTGTTGAAAAAATACGTAGATGCCGGCTGGCTGGGTCGCAAAACCAAGCGAGGCTTCTATACGTACGAATAACTCTGAGAGATGCCTGGGAGCGCAGGCATCCCTGCCTGCATATGGTGCGATATGCGCAAGTCATAAATAACGAATTAGTTCCGAAGGATTGCAGGCAAGGATGCCTGCGCTCCCAGGGGGAATCTTATGACAAGCGATCAGTCCAAGATCAAATCTATGCCACGCGTTGTTATCGTGGGCGGTGGGTTTGGTGGATTGAGCGCCGCCAAGGTGCTAGCGAAAAAACCGGTCTACATAACCTTGATAGACCGTACTAATCATCACACATTCCAACCTTTGTTATACCAGGTCGCGATGGCTGGATTGTCACCGGCAGACATCGCTTGGCCGATACGCTCGATAGTGCACAAAGATAAAAGAGCGAAGGTACTTTTAGCCGAGGTGACCAGTATTGATCTGGAAAAGCAGCAAGTCCACCTGCGAGATGGCGATTGTGTCCCATACGATTTCCTTATACTCGCGACCGGCGGCAGGACAAGCTTTTTCGGGCACGATGAGTGGGAGAAATTCGCTCCCGGGTTAAAAACTCTCGAAGACGCAACAGAGATTCGCCGCCGCGTACTGCTGGCCTTCGAAGCGGCAGAGCGTGAGAAAGATCCAAAGAAACGCGATCAGTTGCTGACGTTTGTAGTCGTCGGTGGCGGTCCTACCGGAGTCGAATTAGCTGGCGCACTGGCGGAATTGTCCAGAACAGTTCTGGCACGTGATTTCCGCACTATTGATCCAGCGCTCGCAAGAGTAACATTGTTAGAAGGTGGGCCACGTGTGCTGCCGACTTTTCCTGAAGATCTGTCTCCGAAGGCCCAAAAACAACTGGAAGACCTTGGAGCTACCGTGAGAGTCAATGCCAGAGTCACACTGATTGATGATCAGGGTGTTCATTTAGGTAATGAGCTAATCAGAGCCGGTACGGTTATCTGGGGAGCTGGCGTAATTGCAACGTCCTTAACAGAAACCTTGGGTGTTCCACTGGACAAACTGGGTCGCGTCATAGTCGAGCCCGACCTGACGATTCCAGGTTATCACAATGCGTTCGCAATCGGCGATACTGTTGTTTACACGCATCAAACGGGCAGTCCGTTGCCAGGAGTCAGCCCCGTTGCGATGCAGATGGGCCGAGCGGCTGGCCGAAATATTATTCGCGCAATAAACGGCCAGCCATATAAAACGTTTCATTATTTCGACAAAGGTACGATGGCCACCATCGGCCGGTCTGCGGCTATCGCGCAGATTGGTCCAGTGCATCTGAGCGGTTTCCTGGCATGGTTGTCATGGCTGATGGTTCACATCTTTTTCCTGATTGGATTCCGTAACAGATTCGTTGTGCTGTTCAACTGGGCGTGGTCATATTTTACTTATCAACGCGGCGCCAGAGTGATTACAAATATGTTGTGGTCGCCTGCTGGGCCTCCACGAATACCTGCAAATCAGGCTGCGATCGAACAGAAAAGCGAAAACGTTGACAAGCCGAAACAACCGGTTGGAGTTTAACAACTACTGACTTTCAGACCTGCGACCGAACCATCCTTTGATTAACCCTGCGAGCCATCGCAGGGTGGTTCGAAAAAAGCCGTGACTGGGAGGTTTAACCGGTTCCTGATTCGCTTCAGCTTTTGCGGCGGCTTCAGCCTCGGCATTGATAGCGGTAAAGAACTGCGAAGCCATCATTTTCGCCGCGCCTTGTAACATCCGCTGACCGACGCTGGCTATAGTGCCACCGACCTGCACATCACCCTCATATTTCACCAGCGTTTCCGTATTGCCACTGGCTTCAAGATCAATAATGCCGCTACCCTTAACAAAACCGGTATTCCCTTTGCCTTCGACCAACATCTTGTAATGAGCGGGAGGCTGAACGTCGTCGAGAGTGACTTTGCCTGTGTAGTTACCTTTAATGGTGCCGACGCCGACTTTCAAGTTAGTCGTGTAACTGTTTTCGCCCGCAGGTTCCAGCTTTTCGCATCCGGGTATGCATCGCGCCAGCACAACGGGATCAGTCATCAGACGATAGACAATATCGCGCGGCGCATTGATTGTGTGAGTACCGTCAATCTTCAAATCTATTTCTCGTTCGTCTTCCGCCTATGACAATGCCTGTTCAATCGCACGTTGAGTGTAAACGCGAGCCAGGTGGGCTCGATAATCGCCAGATGCATGAATATCCGAAAGAGGATCCTGTCCATCTGCCGCTTTCGACGATGCCGATTTGATCGTCGGCGCATCAAGAGCTTTGCCCGCTAAACCGCTTTCGACGCCATTTGCTCTGAAAGCTCGTGCGGACAATCCTGTGATACCAATTCGAGCACTCTTACAATCTGAGTTTCCATTGGTCGTCAAATTCACCGCGACACCAACGATCGCGAATCCGGAAGCCGATTGCGGGACTTTCAGGTAAGCTACTTTGTTGCTACCGGTGGCCGGGACCCTGATCTCGGTCAGAATCTCATTTGGCTCCAGCGCAGTAGTCAGCATATCGACAAAAAAATCATCGGCTTTTATTGTTCGCTTACCTTTCGGACCGACCGCTGTGATCTCTGCACCCAATGCCAGCATTGCCGCTGGATAATCCGCTGCCGGATCAGAATGAGCCAGAGAGCCTCCAATCGTTCCGCGATTGCGAACCTGCACATCACCGATTTGTTCGGCCGTCTGCGCCAGTAATGGGCAGAGGCGTTTCACCAGATCCGACGATTCAACTTGATAGTGAGTCACCAATGCGCCAATCACGATTGCATCGCCGTCCTGCCTGATCTCTGACATTCCTGGAACTTTGCCGATGTCGATGATGACGCCGGGCTGCGCCAGACGCAGCTTCATTGCCGGCACAAGACTGTGGCCGCCGGAAAGAATCTTTGCATCATCTCCGAATTTGGAGAGCAAACTCAACGTCTCTTCAATCGAGGTCGGTCGGTGATAGTCAAAACTCGCAGGAATCATTGCTGTCTCCTATACTGAAGAAATCAATTCTGATTCATCAAACGCCACAGTTTCTCTGGCTTAAGCGGCATTTCGATATCGCGAACTCCGAACTGTGATAACGCGTCAACTACCGCATTCACAATGCATGGCGTAGCGCCGATCGTACCGGCTTCGCCAACGCCTTTAATGCCCAGCGGATTAACGTCGGTCGGCGTCTCCGTTCTATCCAGCTCCATCCGAGGCATCTGATGCGCCTTAGGCACCGCATAGTCCATTAACGTTCCGGTTATCAGCTGACCTGTTTCGTCGTACACGACTTCTTCGTAAAGCGCCTGACCCAGTCCCTGTACGATTCCGCCATGAACCTGACCGTGCACAAGCAACGGATTGATAACCTTGCCGCAATCGTCTACTGCGACGTAGCGCAGGATCTCGATCTCGCCAGTTTCCTTGTCGACTTCAACAACGCAAATGTGAGTGCCAAATGGGAAGGTGAAATTCTTCGGCTCAAAGAAATGCGTCGCTGATAAACCCGGCTCAGTATCAGGTGGAAGGTTGTTCGCCAGATGCGCTGCCAATGCCACTTCCTGAATGCTGACTGTCTTGCCCGGATTTGGCTCAGGCAGAGCGGCGGCAGGCGATTGAACGACTGCTCCGCCAACTCCTTCGGCGGCTGCCTTTTCAGGCGCTCGCGTCACGCAGCAGAACTTTCCATTATCGAACGAGATTTCAGCATCGCCCGCCTGCAATAAATGGGCAGCTATCTTCTTGGCCTTTGTAACGACCTTGTCCATCGCCATAACTACCGCAGTGCCGCCTACAGCAGTCGCGCGACTACCAAATGTGCCGATTCCGTATTGTACGATCGATGTGTCGCCGTGGATCACCAGCACATCATTCAAATCGACTCCCAAACTATCAGCGACGATTTGAGCAAAACTGGTTTCCTGACCCTGACCGTGTGGCGACGTCCCAGTCAAAACTGTCACTTTGCCTGTTGGCTCGACCCTTACTGTCGCAGATTCCCAACCGCCGGCCGGCATTGCAGCAGAAGGACCGAGAGCACAAATCTCGACATAGCTGGAAACACCAATGCCAATCAGCTTGCCTTCATCGCGCGCCTTCTTCTGTTGCGTACGCAATTCCTTGTAATCGACCATCTCAAGGGCCTTGTCCAAGGCCGCATCATAATTGCCGCTGTCATAAAAGAGCCCGGTGGCGGTCGCGAACGGAAATTCGTTCGGCTTGGGGAAATTGCGACGGCGTACATCCACCGGATCAAGATTCAGTTCCTGAGCCACGACATCGACAATTCGTTCGACGATGAAAGTAGCCTCGGGTCGACCTGCGCCACGATAGGCATCAGTCGCGACTTTGTTTGTGAAAACTCCCGTCAATTCCATCAGAATTGCGGGAATTTTGTACGCTCCGGAAAGCATTAATCCAGTCAGCGTCGGTATAGCAGGAGTGAGTAACTGATGATAAGCACCCAAATCAGCAATCACCTTATATTTCAGACCCAGGAGAGTTCCGTCATTTTTGACGGCGACTTCCATATTGCCAATCTGTCCGCGGCCATGAATCGTGTTCTGAATATTTTCTCGACGAGTCTCAATCCATTTCACGGGACGGTGAAGCTGCATTGATATAAACGAACAGAGCGCTTCTTCTCCATAAACATTCAGCTTCGAACCGAATCCGCCGCCGACTTCAGGAGTGATAACGCGCAGGCGATTTTCCGGTAGTCCTATCATCAAGGCCACCTGCGTGCGCATCAGGTGCGGTATCTGCGTCGATGACCAGAGAGTCAGCTCGTTTTCGCCAGGCAAATACCGAGCGAGCACACCGCGCGGCTCCATTGCAATCGGCGCGAGACGTTGGTTTACCAGTCTCTGCTTCACGATTCTGTCGGCGTTTTTGAACGCATCATCAATCGAAGAGCCACCTTCAAGTTTCCAGGTGACGGCGATGTTGTCGGAGAATTGTTCGTGAATCAGTGGACCTTCGCCCGCAGCGGTCTTTTCCGGATCGACGACCGCATCAAGAGGATCGTAATCGACGACAATCAAATCCAGAGCGTCGCGCGCAATATATTTGTCATTCGCAACTACGGCAGCAACCGGTTCTCCGACATATCGAACCTTGTCAACGGCCAGCACTGGATGCGGAGGCACTTTCAGAGTTTCAAGGGCACTCGCCACAGGCACATTTCCGATCTTATCCTTGATATCGGCTCCGGTATAAATGGCTACCACTCCGGGCAGAGCCGCCGCAGCTTCAGTATCGATGCTGTTGATTCGCGCGTGAGCATAGATGCTATGAAGTATTACGCAATGCAACGTATCCGGGAGCTTAATATCATCGACGTAATGACCGATGCCCTTGATGAGTCGCGGATCTTCTGTTCTCTTTATTTTTTGTCCAACGTATCGCGAAGCCATAGTTCCTCCACACCTGTTCAAGAACAGCCAGCTAAGAAGTTGCAGGCTTAGTCGCCCGAGGCCGAATGGGCTTTCATCTTGTTGGCAGCATAGTTGACTGCATCTGCGATGTGCTGATAGCCAGTGCAGCGGCAGAGATTGCCTTCCAATCCCTCTCTGATCTCTTCTTCCGAAGGATTTGGATTGCGGTCGAGGATCTGACAGGACGACATAATCATTCCCGGCGTACAGTAACCGCATTGCAGACCGTGTTGCTCCCAGAAACCTTCCTGCACAGGATGCAACTGACCATTAGCGGCAAGACCTTCGATAGTCGTTATCTGCGCGCCATCAGCCTGAACCGCAAGAATCGTGCACGATTTCACTGACTGGCCATTCAGCAGCACGGTGCAGGCGCCGCAGATGCTGGTCTCGCACCCGATGTGTGTACCGGTCAAACCGGCTTCATCTCTGATCAAATGGACGAGCAACATTCTCGGCTCAACTTCTTGCTGAAAGGATTTGCCGTTGATCGTGAGACTGACACTCTGCTTCATTTGGGTTACCTCGTTCTTATCCGAGTCTTACATAAACCGTGCTGTAGTCTTACAGCACCCGCAGACGTAATTTTAATCATATTTGAGATTTGAGGAGTCGTAACTTATCACTTTACAGATCAGGGTTTCAAGCCCGAACGACGCGCATTGCTTGCGGCCACCACTGCTTTATGAGTTATAATCGCCTCAAATAAACTGTTTAGGAATATCCTCCGGCGAACTCGCGCATTCCTGAGTTAGCCTCGGTACTCAATTGTTAAACGAAACGGAGGAGTAGATTTCGACAGGGAGCGGAGAATATGAAATCCCGCAAAAGAATCCTTCGATGGATAGTCCTGGTTCCAATCCTGCTTTTTGTGATCATCGTTCTGTCGTTCATTGTAATGACAAAGACCGAGTCAGACAGCGATCTTGTTCGTAAAGGCTCAAAGCTTTCGCAGGCAGAAGCTGGGCGACTGGAAATTGCGGTCGCTAATAACCCGAACGATGTTGCAAGCCGGACCCTGTTACTCGGCTATTACAACTCAGTTAACCGGAGTTACACTGAGCCAAAACGAAACCATGTCTTCTGGCTGATCAAAAACCGACCTGATTCTGAAATAGCCGGGCTACCTGCAGCTCATCTTTCGTCTGGTTATTTTCAAGGTAGAGCATTATGGCTTGAACAGGTTGAAGCTCAATCCAGTAACCGCGCAGTAGTTTTGAATGCCGCGAGGTTTCTAGATCGCAAAGACATCGGTAGCGTGGCCGAAAAACTACTGACACTTGCTAACGACCTGGCGCCTGATGAATTCGAATACGGCGAAAGACTTGGCCACTACTACTATCTACGCTTGTTTACGGAATCGGGAGTACAGCGCACCGTAACTGCTGCAAAATCCGTTGACTTGCTTGCTCGCGCCGTTAATCAGATGAAGAGCACTCCTGTTATGCAGTATTCCAGCACATCGGTGGAAAGTAAAAATCTTCCATCTGATTTCGCCAAATTGCTCAACCAGAAAGCTGTTGTGGAAAGAGATGTGTTTGTCGTGGAGACACTTCAGGATGCGGCTATGGCAGGGATTGAATCGAACCAATTAGGCCGAGCAGCATCAATGGCTTCGGAATCTCTGGTTCAGATCAAAACTCTTATAGATTCCGGACAATTCGGAGACGACGATTTGGGGAAATTGCTTGTTCCCGCGTTCGACAATCTCGGAGAAGCACGCCATCGTGGAAACCTGATCTTGTGTAAGATCGCGTTGGACAATGGCGATATGGCCTCTGCAAGAAAGTACCTGGTTGAGTCGGCCAACACTCACGGCTCTGCAGTTCTTGATTCATTTGGTCCTGATTTATCCCTGGCAAAGGAGATGCTCGCAAAGGGCGAAAAAGAGGCCGTGATTCAATATCTGCAAGGTTGTTCTCGGTTTTGGAAATCACGGCGTGAAGACATAGCTGTCTGGGTCCAAGCCATAAACGCCGGACGAAAACCGGATTTTGGAATTGCAGACATAAACAACCATCTTGAAGAGAGCCTAATCCAGCCATCACAATATTGGGACGACATAGGTAACGACCATTAGATGAGATGGCTGTAGAAAAACCGCATTACGCAAGTTATGGCTAATCCTTTGCGCCGTTAGGACCCCAGCGTTTAACCCCTTTAGAGATGAAATTGAAGATTCCTCCGTTTTTATGCAAAAAGATATGGTTTTTTGTAAGCGGACGGCCTTATAGTCTACCTGCTTTTCTTGAAGGTGCATTATCTCTGTTCGATCCAATCAAGGTCGGAAAATAAAAGACAGGCTGTGACCTGTCAAACTACTGGCGATAGTATTCGCCAGATGGGTTAGGTTGCTTGGCAAATCGACTTTTGATTTGCGATTTGGATTTGACGGAACCTGCTTAATTGAGTAGCGAAACGGGCTTGATGCCCGGGCTACTCATCGGGAGGTAGACAAAAATGACCGCTGATGAGCTGAGAGAGCTGGATTCTGAAGCTGAGCAAGAAATAGAAGATCTTCACCAGAGAATTGCGAGCGTCGCCAGGGACTTGATTGCACAGGCAGGCGATCATTGCACATGTAAAATAAACGAACCACCCTGCCCTATCTGCAGGTTGAAAGAACTGGTCGTCGAAATCGAAAAAAACCCATGGCCTCTGATGTGATCTCTTTAGCTGAACTCTGACTGCATTGCGAAGGAGTCAGGTTTGGTAATAGAATGCTCGCGTCACAGGGTTATGACCGAAGAATCGCGTTACAAGTCATCAGAGTCGCTGCCAACCCTCCGCTTGCCAAGATCCCGGTTTTCGTTTGTTACAGAATTTCGTCTCCGCAGTGATGGATCGATTGAGCGCCGTTCTGTTCACGACGATGGTCGCGAGGTAAAAGATGTGCTCGGTCAATGGCAAATAATAGAACCGAGCGGAATAGAGATGTCCCGACGCGCTATACCTCTGTTTGACGAGTGGTTGAAGTCCCTGAACTGGACACCACCCACGTAACTTTCCCATAGCCTCAAAAACGGTTTTCCCCCACAATTTGTATAACCTGTAATTGATCAGGCGCTCGGATTCGCAATTAAGCTCGAGGAGGTGTTGGATGAGCTCAGCAAATCGAAAGAGCGAAGATAGAGACAAATCTTTGCGAGAGCATTTGCTTTACCTGTTAAGAGATGGTGGGGCGCACATAGATTTTCAATCGGTCGTCAGCGACTTTCCTTTGGACAAAATAAACGACAAAGCTCCCCACGTGCCATATACCGCGTGGCAGGTTCTTGAGCACATGAGAATTGCTCAATGGGACATTCTTGAATTCAGTCGCAACGCCAAACACGTTTCACCACGATGGCCCGAGGGTTACTGGCCCGATGAAAATAAAAACGCGACTCCTGACGACTGGCATGGCAGCATCGAAAACTTTACAAACGATTTGAAGAAGATGGAAGCGTTGATCGAAGATCCAAATACGGATCTTTTCCAGAGCATCCCACACGGCGATGGACAAACGATTTTGCGCGAAGCGATGCTGGTCGCCGACCACAATGCCTATCACCTGGGCGTTCTGGTTGTCCTCAAGCGGTTGCTGAAAGGTTGAATCGAAGACACGGAGAGCTTCCCCGTGTCTCCGCTCCTCCGCGTCATATTTTCTAATAATGGAACCGGTAACGCAGCTCGAAATATATCTGCCTTGGCTCGGTGAAGTGCGTACCGCCAAAAGTGTTGCTGTTATCCAGCAGGAATCTGCTATTGCCTACATTGACAGAATGAACAGCCACAGACAGATTCTCGCCAAATGACTTTCCGACCGAAAGATCGACAGTGGTGTGCGCGGGAAGATGATCCGGTCCGTCGCCATCGAGAAAGCCTGAGCCGTAACGAATAACGCCGTCAACAAAGGTTCGACGCGGGAGAGACATACTGACTGTGGCGCTGAGCGTGTCTCGCTGGTCGTGATCCAGAAAGAAAAAGCCCGACGATGGCGAGAAATCGGTCAATCCTCCGGTAACACTTCCAAGCCCTTCGGCCCTCTGATGGGAATAGGCAATCGAAACTTCCGCGCGACCTTTTATTTTGGGCGAGCGCAAGGTTGCTTCCAGTGCCTTTATGCGAGCCCTTTCAATCGTCAATGGAAAGAAGATGTTCGAATTGTCCAGAGCGTCGTGATCGAAATAATTCCTGGCCCAGGTTCTGAAATAGTCCGTATCCAAGACCCAGCCTTTGAATGGAATCGCTAATCCAAACTGGTGCTCTTCATCTCGCTCGCCATGTAATGGAAGAAAATCAAAGCCGGTGCTTAGCACCTGACTTAGCAGCGGACCCGAAACAGTCGTCAGCGGCGGCGCCTGATAATAGCGACCGTAAAAACCATGAATAGTCCAGTTCGTTCTCGGAATTCGAATCGATATTCCCGCGCGAGGCGTGGCCGCATTTTCGCTGACTGTTCCGTCAAAGTGAGTAAATCTCACTCCGCCTGTCAGCGTAATCCAATCAATCACTTTAAATTGATCTTCGGCGAATAACGCGACCAAATGACCGGAAACGCCGATCTGCTGCTTAAGATCCAATCCACTGCCGTCATTCGCAGTCAAACCAAATAGGGTCGAATCGTGCTGATGAAAACCGTAAACTCCTGCCTTTGCGTTATGACGATGCGTTAGCAAGCTGAATGCAACCTGCGCTCCGACGTAGTTTGACGATCGGTCCTCGCGCGGAATAATTGGCGTGTCACTGGGCCCACCGATAAAATTTGCCCTGTTATAGTGGTAAAAAGGTGAAACGGTCAGCTCTCCTTCGCCTGCTGTATGAGACCAGGTAAAGGCCAGAAATCCATCCCGTTCTTTTTCGGTATCCCTGATCCCTGCTGCCTGGGCAACAGGATCGTTAGGCACCTGAAAATCATCCTGTCTTAAAGAAGCCAGGAAACGCAGTTGATCGTTCTTTGTGGGATTGTAAATTATCGAAGCAAACCCGCCATAGCCGTTTGCCTGATCGTGCAAAACTTCGGAGACTGGCGTTTCAAGACCAAAGTTGCTTCTGTTGCCGTTCAGGCTGAAATAGTAAGCAAGACGATCATTATGATCCCCGAAACTGATCTGGTCGTTGGTCTGAAGGAAATTGCCGACGCTGACAACAAGCTCGGCTTCTCGCTTTCGCTCGAATCCACTTCGCGGTATCAAATTAAATACGCCATACGTGCGATCACCGTACTGTGAAGAATATCCGCCACGTTGCGTTTCCAGATAATCGATATCTTTTGGATCGAATTGCGGCCCAACCGTGTCGGCAATATTTGTATTGGGAACAGGAACGCCGTCGATCAGCCAGCTAACCTGATGGCCGCCGCGAATATGCAGCTGGTTGTGGGTGACATACGCTCCCGGTACATAATCGGTGATCATTGCAAGACTGTTGGAACGGGATGCTCCGGGTGTCTGCTCGATCTGCTGCCTGCTGACCATCGTGATCGGAGTGGGCATATTCGTGTCGGTGCGCGAGGCGGTTTCGTTCACGTTAATCTGCTGCGAAACAGGTGACACCGTCAGGTTGAATTCAAGTTTTGGTGCGTCACCGGTAGCAATCAGGACTGAGCGCTCCGCTTTATTAAATCCACTATATTCGACTGAAATCGTGTATTCACCTGAAGGAATCGCTCGAAAAAGAAATTCGCCTGAATCGTTAGTCTGTTCCGTTTTTACAAAACTCGAGGTGCGCGCGGAGATCGTCACAACAGCGCCTTTGATCGGACGTTGATTCGGGTCGCGCACGACACCGCGCAAATCGGCGAATGCTGCCGCGGACGCTGCTGCCGCGCACAGCATCAAAAGCAGTGCAAAAGATATGATCCGCATTTATTTATTATTGCTCCTGAAACTTGATATCTATGTAACTCGCAAAGGGAGAGACGCGTTGCTGACGGAACTGTTTTCACAGATCGCAGCACGAAACTCACCATTGAACGATTTAGTTAGATAATTTCAGGAGGAGCCCTGCCCGACGAACGTGAAGCCCAAAGCAAGCCGGTGAAGAATATCTGATTTCTAAAACATGACCGTACTGGATGGACAAGGTTTATCTTCGAAGGTAAGGTTTTAGTCGATCCGATTGAAACAGATTCAGAGGAGAAGCTGTTGTTGTTACAACCTTGCGGACAGCTCGTCAAAAAGGCGCGGGAATTTATCTCTTCTTTGTCGGTAAACGGATGTCCTTTTACTCTGGCGTGGCGCGTCCTGCAACAGCAATGACCTTGCTGTACGCAACATGGCATAGCACAGACGTCAGAAGGCCGTGCATAAAGCGAGACCGGCGCGCCGAACCAGCCGGGCAACAGAAACAACGTTGCCAAAAGACCGTACAGTCTGCTTTTTAGATTTCCCGCTTTTGTCATCAGTCCGATTTCGCCCACTCAAAAGTCCAACCAGTAAAATCAACTTCAAGTAATTAGACCTTCGATGCAGCGATTCTAATCCCTCAGCAGTGGCAACGCAAATTGCTTTAGATGATGACACCCGTCACGAGCTCAATGTAACTCGTATTCGGTAATGTTGACAGCTCCAGGATTCTGGATTTGAGCTCTGCTACCAAAACCTGTCGGTCCGCTTCAGTGTAATTGGCGGCGCGGAACGCGTCTTTTTGCCTCCAAGAGCAACCAACCTCCGTCTGTCTAAAACCGAACAAATCAATTCTTGTTCCGCCTAACGAAAGGCCCATTAACCGCAACGAGCCGGCCGACAGAGCTAAACACAGAATTTAAGGAAGTTAGGGTCGTAGTCAAAATTACACGACGCGCGCGTGAACGCGCACTACTTTCTGGTGGGTGCGCGTCATGCGATGTTTTTGCGCGGTTAGAATTGCGGATTGGGAGATTTTGATGGATCACTCTGGCAAGGTTGACAGCTCTGTAATCCTGGTCTTCAGCGCTTCAGTCATAACCTGAATTTCATCTGGAGCGTAACCCCCCGCGCGAAATGCATCGTTGATCTGCTGATCGGAAAGTTTTGCGAGCTCAGTTCCGATCCATCTGGCCTGTTCAACTCTTATGTCAGTGAACAAATCCTGTTTTTTTCCATTGAAATTAAATTCGATAAACGGCCGTTTTACATCTTCGATGAACTTTGTTTTTACAAAATCGTCTGGCTTATTACGGCTGCGCGTAAAGAAACCACCCGTCTTTCCCAGTGACGCACCAAGATCGCTGACCTCGTATCTCAGTTCCGTGCGACCGTCATTCTTATCTTCCACCCTGAATATCTTATTGTTGACGTCTTTGATATCCCAGTTGTTGAAGAGCATCATCATTACTTTCAAACCCTGAAACTCTTTCGTGCCCAGAAACGGGTTCTTATCCCATTTCCATTCACCAACATTTTTCTCGCCTTTGTTTTGCCGTTTGAACCTTCCGCCGTGAACCGTTCCATCTTTTCCCACCAGATCGTTCCCGCGATGAAGCTTCTTTAAACCCTGAACATTAAATTCAGGAACATAGTAATCCTCGTCAGTGAAATAACCGACAGCCCATAAGAGATGACTGACGGTGGTCTCCGGTTGAGCCTCATTGCCGAGCTTCACTTTCCATTTCGTTCCATTGGCGTCGGTCACATCGAACTTTGGATTCGATCCCGACATATCTTCCTCTACAAATGTGAAAGGCGGCTTTGGCGCTCTGTCTTCGCTGCCCCGGCCGTAAAAGAGATTTCGGCTTGCCAGATCGCCTGGATCCTCCCAAATAATTGGCGTTCCCGCAGCGTCAGAATCTTTTTTGTCGTGTTTCTTATCCGACTCTTGACCCAACGTTATGTAAGACAGGCATAGCAAAATCGCTACTGCCGCGAGCGACTTTCTCGCTGATTTATAAAATCGGTTATTAACAACGCAGTACATTTCCACTCTCTCCATTAAGCCATTGGTGGCCTGAACGTCAGGACAAACTCCTACTAAAGGAGCCGCTCCAATTTGCACTTAACAAATCTCATTCCACCATTGTCAGTGGACGAAAGCCCTGGAATCAGGTGACCAGCACGTTGTTCAGGAATCGACGTTTAAGCCTGTGGGTAAAGAAGAATTTAGCCAGGCAGACTCCCCGATTAAAAGATCGGAACAAGACGATATGGCGTTCCGCAATCAGGTCCATTAAGAGATTAAAATCGTACACACAACCAACGGCCGGTCTAAAAAAAAAAGAGCCAGAGGAAATAATCCCCTGGCCCGATAGACGGATGACTGGAGGAACATACAAATTCAGAACACGGACACACCTTTACTGGACAAGACTCTGATGGCTGCCTGTCGCAGTCTGGGATTATCATCTTTCTGCGCAATGCTCAGCAGTTTATCGATAGCTTTTCTGCTTTTGCTTCGCGACAGGGCACGGATTACTTCTTCTTTGACAGAGTCGCCAGGATTCGAATCATATATTTCAATCAAAGTGTTGATTGTGGCCTCGGGACTGTCGCTGTTTGTGACGTTCGAGATTCGACGCACGGCTTCGACCTGAAGCGACGAATCCTGATCTTTCTTCGCGATGGTCGCCAGTCTTTGCATGATCTGGTCGTCGCGTGCGCCGCGGCCGGAAAGAGTTTGAATGATCCCAATTTTGACGTTGCGATCATTTAAACTGTTATAAATATCGAACAGCCGGTCAACGATTGCATCGCCTCTGAAACTTGCGATTCGACGAATGGCCTCGACTCTCACATCCAGGTTTTCTTTGTCGGATTTAGAGATTGTTGTCAGTCTGTCCAGAACACGTTTTTCGGCGATGTGATCCCCGTTGGCCGCATAAGACCGGATCGTTTCCTGCTTCAATGAAGTGTTATCGACTGTGTTGAAGATATCGTCCAATGCATCCAGGCTTTCTTTTGCCGGAATGCGGCCTAACGCGCGGATAGCGGATCGTTGAATGTCAAAGCTCGAATCTTTTAACGCCACTTCCTTCAGCATCGGTATGACCTGCGGACTGTTGTGGATGCTGATCGCCCTGAGCGCATTTGCAATTAAATCCTTGTTGTCAGAATTGGCGTGCATCACTGACTGCATGTAGCTGATACTCTGACCCGTATCGACATTGCCAAGCCAATACACAGGGCGACTTTCAAAAAGGTATGGCTCGCTGAGATTCAGGGTCTTTATCCTGGAGAGAGTTGCCCGGGAACCAGATGTATCCATCAACAGGAATACCGCGACGGTATTCGGGTCGTCCTTTCTGTATAGCCTGATTCCGTCTCCGTCTTCGTAAACATATCCCGAAAACGGGCCGACGCTGATACCGTCGCGAACCTGAAAATGATAAGCGGCCCAGAACGACGTCCCCTGTCTTGAATCCCTGAACTGCCGCTCGGCGCGATCCAGCTTTTCCTGCAGGCTGCTGCCATCTACATTGATGAAATCTTCCTTTGAATAAGTTTTGCCCGTCGTGTCCTGCGCCATCGCGACTGAGACTGAGCATACGCAAAGCACGATTGCGATAGCGTATTTAGTAAGGTTGCGGACACAATTCGAGCTTTTAAAGAAGACTCGGGAATACATACTTCATCTCCTCTGCTGCTGCGGCGTAATAACTATTGTTCAGAGAACCATGCGCTCCAGCTGTATTACCAGTTAGAACTGCCTGGAGGCCGAGTCGGCGTCGATGAAGAAGAGCCTTGCCCGGAGCTCGATCCCGAGCTAGACCCGGATCCAACTCCAGCACCTCGGCCCATACCTCTATGGTATTCAGAGTCTGCGAACGCAGGCGCGGGCGGGGCCATAGGAGTTCCTTTGCCCGACAGATCGATGTAAAGTCGGTTATCAACATTCGAGAGCGCGCGGATTGCGGCCTGGCGAACGGCAGGATCAGAATCGGACTTTGCGATTTGAATCAGCTTATCAACGGCCTTTCGACTCTTGCTTGCGGAAAATGTCATGATCAGCCGTTGTTTCGCCTTGGTATCCTGAAGACTGTCATAGATTTCTATCAAGCTGTTTACTGCCTCGTCGTTAGGCAGACGAATGATCTGATTCAGAGCGCTGCGGCGCAACTCGTCGTCTTTTTCGGTCTTTGCGATTGATACCAGCTTTGCAATAGCCTTGGCATTGTCGCCTTTGCGTCGAACAAGGTAAGGAATGATCTCAGCCTTAACTTTCGTATCCGAGCTGCTGTCATAGAGAGAAATTAGTGTATTGATCGATGCGTCGGAACGTAGGCGGACGATTCCCTGCAGTGCCTCGCCGCGAACCGTGGGATCGGCATCGCGCTTCACGACATCGGCCAAAACATTGAGCAGCTCACCTTCTGAAATCGCCGGAGTCGCCGACCTGTCGGTTGATAAAGCGGCTCTGCCTTGCTGCGCCCCTGCCCAGGAGTCGCCCGTGAGGGCAGGTGAAGGCTGCGTTTGCCCCTGAACCAGCCCCATTGGCTGAGCGAAACCGACCGCCTGGGTTAATACAACCGGAGTTGTGGGAACCTGAAAATCGAACTGATCAACAGTCAGTGCCTTCGCTTGCGGCGCAAGCAAATCCAGGGTCTGGGCCTTCATCGGAACCACCAGACCCTCTGGCGAAGTCGGAACCAGAACTTCAGCGTCGAAATCTTTATCAGTTATAGCCAGTGGTGCAGCCGCCGGTTTCGCAACAACGACCGGCGTGGTTGGCTGGTCGGTCGGTTTGGTTGTAGTTTCTGAATTTGTCTGTGTCTTTTGCGCCGGGGCCGGTTTCGTAGATTGGTTTTGCGCAACCATTGTCTGGATTTTGCCAGCCGGAACAGCGATAACAGGGGATAACAGCGTGCATATGCCCGCGCATACAATCGCAACGCTCAACGCATAAAGAAGCGCGGGTTTGGCAATGAATGTTGACGCATTTCTGTTTTTATCGAGAATCATTTCCACTCTCCTTGAGATAATGTGCTTGCCAAAAAAGATTCCGGTGGCAATAGCAAGCGGTTTACTGCCTTTTAACTCCTCAACCAGCCTGGTTAGACAAGTCGCGTAGCGGCACGGCTCCCCTGTTACCTTGACCGCCCAGTCATCACACGCCAGCTCTCGCTCGACATTCAGATATTTGCCGATAAGCCAGACGGCGGGGTGAAAGAAGAGATATGCCTGAATAATGTGCTGCAGAATATTCGTCAGGTAATCCCAGCGTTTAATGTGCGCCAGCTCGTGCGCGATTACGCCTTCAAATTCTGCATCGGAAAGCGATGAGATTAACTCCTCAGGGATGACGATCAACGGCTTGAACATGCCAATAGTCATCGGAACGGTTGCCGTTCTGGACATGCGAACGCGAACATGGCGTTTGAAATCAAAGTTCACAGCGGTGCGCTTCATCAAGTGACGACTATGATCCGGCAACGGCTTCATATTCATTCGCATGCGAACCATCAAAACGTAACTGCTGGCAATTCGAGCGAACATATAAAGGGTAATCAGACCCCACAGGCCGATCAGCGCCAGGGGAACACGACCGTCAAAGATCTTTTCGCTCAACCTTGAAAAACGGGATTCCTTAGGAGCGTTATCGATGGTCGCAGGCGTTTCAACATTACTCTTCGAATCATTTGGCGGCGACGCAACGACTGGCGAGATGTCCAGGGTGCTGGTGTTAATCGGTTCGCTCGCGTGTTTGACTGATTGGTTAACTCGTGATTTCTGATGAACTGTTCTCGCATTTTCGACTGGCAAATCAGATGGTAAAACCTGTTGCGTTGAAATTGCGACGGCTCGAGGCTCGGTCCTGACCGCGGTGACCGAAGCCTCGCTATTACGACGCGCAGTAATCGGTAAAAATGGCAATACTCCGATGGTCAGAAGGCTGACGAACCAGACAGCATGTCGTGTGGTCGCGCTCATACTCTGTTTCATCCGGAAAACCGTGGAAACCAGAATAGCAATGACCAAGCCCTGCCACAGGCTGTTGAGCAGAATCTGCAGGATAACGCGAGTAATCGGATCGTAGTTTTGCAGGATTGAACCCATTTTTGACCCCTGTCTGGCTGTTTAGAACTCAGCTGAGAAAACTATTTCGACTTTTCGATCAATCGTTTCAACCGTTTAATCTCGTTCTGGTCGACATCCTCATGTTCCAATAAATTGACTACCAGCAATTCGGGTGAACCGTTGAAGAATTTCTTCAAAAGGTAGCTAACCACCGAATTCTGAGCCTGTTTTCGATCGACGATCGGTTGATACACGTATGCCCTACTCTCCTTTTTATGCTCGACATAGCCTTTTTGTTCCAAAATTCTCATCATGGTCAAAACAGAGCTGTATGCCAGGTCACGTTCTTTCGGCAGAGCATCGACGATCTCGCCCACGGTGGCAGTGCCTTTTTCCCAGAGAATATCCATCAACTCCAGCTCAACTTCGGTCAGTGTTGAAGACTTTCTGCGTGCCAATTCGCACCTTCCTTTCAACCTATTAATGAATTAATCGAAAGGCTATCAGGAAAGTTCCAAAAGTTCAATTAAAAAATTAATAATTGCAAAATATTTGTCCTGAATTGACGGTTTGGGGGTCTAAATAGACCGCGAAGTTTTACTTTGCGTTGTGAAAGATTATCCCAAGACAAGAGCGATTTCCAGAAAGGACTCTGCTGACGCCATGGCGCATCGTTGTTCGATAATACCCTTTTGTTCCTTTCACCGGCCGATATCGGTTGGGAAAGATCAGCATTTGGCCCTGTTCGAGGTTAATTGCTTCGCCGCGACTTTGCGCGCGTGGCCGTTGTTCCAGAAGGAGAAATTCGCCGCCAGTATAATCAACTGCGCGCTTATTCAGAACAAAAGCCGCCTGCAATGGAAACGATATCTCTCCATATAAGTCCTGATGCAGACAGTTGTAATCGCCTTCCTTATAAAACAGAAGAAGAGGTGTCGGTCTCGGCTGGCCTTTCCGACGGCATTCCTGAAGGAAATGGGTCAGATCATCCGGAAAGCGCTCTGGAAGACTCATGACTTCCATCCAGCGATTGGCAATCCCGGCAAGATGCGGATACAGATTTGTCCTCAAGTCCTCGACTATTGGCGGCAAAGGATCGGCAAAATACTGGTATTCTCCGTGACCGAACTGGAAACGCGCCATATCGATTCGGCTGCGGAATGGTTTTGGTTCCTTGTAAAGATCTATCAGTTCCTGGCATTCTGACTGGTTCAATAGAGGTTCGCTCGTGGCATAGCCGATCTCGTCTAACTTCGTCGTAATTTGTTGCCAGTTTAGTGATGCGATCCGCTCTGCAATTCTCATTTCATCTCCCCTAGAATATAACCACGATTATAGCGATTTGTTAGCGGCGAAACGGCAAAGAAACAAAGCGGCGGGTCCTTTGGATCTCATAGCTTTTATCGATTCGCATCAAGCGGCTGATCGCAGAACCGCCTCGTCTGCCGCTGCCCTGATAAGCGGCCAATTTCTTTTACCATCCGATTTGACTATTTGATCGCGAGGAATCTTTGTCATTAGCAATCGAGCCGATTTAACACTTTTCGATCTGGCGGGAATGAATATCACGGCGATTTCACCGTTGAATCCGGAAGATTTATCGACTTTTCCATTCGGCTCAAGTTTTCCGTATAGAGGCTTGGCTGCGACACGCCCAAGCAAACGGCCATTTTCGCGAAGCTCGTAGAAATCGGAGTGATGCAGGTCATAACGGAAGTAATACGCAAAACCTGGCATTTTCCGTAGAGGCTGCAAATCGATATCGTTGAACATTTATATTTAAATGATACCACTGAAAGGGGCCGAAAGCCGAATTTGGCCAACTGCTGTCACAGGTGTCACAGTTCAATAAATACTTTGGTGTCTATAAGTAAAGCTGTGACACCTGGCGTGACACCGTCGTCAAACGGCCCGAATTAGGCCATCTGGTGTCACACCTGGCGAGCATGGATAACAACGGATAGCAACGGCTGCAGTGCCACGAATCAGCCTGGCGAAGTCGCTTCCGGGCTTGTCCAAAATCAGAAGAACTCATTCGAAACTGCTTTCCTTGACGCTCTTTTTCCCGTGTGTTACTGTGGGCGGTCGTTTTGACCTGAGGACCCAAAACCGAGCAGCCTTCTATGAGCTATACAACCAAACGCACCTCTCTTAACGAGGCTCACCGTAACCTTGGAGCGAAGATGGTCGATTTCGCAGGCTGGGATATGCCTGTGCAATACGAAGGACCGATCCCCGAACATATGGCAGTGCGCACTGCCGCCGGCATCTTTGATGTCTCGCATATGGGAGAGATCACCGTTACTGGTCACGATGCTCTCGCTTTGATACAGAAACTGACGTCGAACGACGCGTCAAAGCTGGCGGACGGTCAGGCTCAATACACAGGGCTGCTCTATCCCGAAGCAACGTTTGTTGACGATATCCTGGTTCATCGGTTTAACGACACCGATTATTTCCTTTGCGTCAACGCCGCGAACACCGACAAAGACTTTGATTACATCAGGTCGAACACCAACGGAATGGATGTCGATGTCCAGAATGTCAGCAGCCAGTACGCTCAGATAGCTGTCCAGGGACCAAAGGCGAAAGATATTCTGCAGCAATTGACCGACACTCCGCTTGCCGACATTAAATATTACTGGTTCGCGCGCGGAAACGTTCTTGGCGTGCCGTCGATTATCGCGCATACCGGTTACACCGGCGAAGATGGATTCGAGGTTTACTGCCCGCCGGAAGAAGCGCCGAAAATCTGGAACGCATTGCTGGAAACAGGCAGAGAAGAAGGCATCAAACCTGCCGGTCTCGCTGCCCGAAACACTTTGCGACTGGAAGCAAAGATGGCGCTGTACGGCAACGACATCGACAACACGACGACGGTGCTTGAGGCAGATCTTGGCTGGATATGTAAGATTAATAAGGGCGAGTTTATGGGCAGAGACGTGCTGGCAAATCAAAAGGAGCACGGCACGGCTCGAAAATTGATCGGATTCGAAGTGCTGGACCGCGCTCCCGTCCGCGATCACTATCCTATCGTGATGGGCGGCAAAGAGATCGGCGTCGTCACGTCCGGCAGCCCTGCTCCTTATTTAAAGAAGAACATCGGTATGGCATATCTACCGACTGAAAGCTCTTCGGTAGGTACAGAATTTTCCGTTGTCGTGCGAGGACGCGAAGTTCCGGCAAAGGTAGTGCAAACGCCATTTTATAAGAGGGCGAAATAGACGCCGGAGCAATGGGGGCTTGATGCCCATAGCGATTTTATTTAGTATCAACAAGGCCCGAAATAATAACGAACAATCAATGCAGCGAGAATGCGCTTCAGGAGATAAACCTTATGGCAAACTATCCGGATGACCTGCAATACACCAAGGATCACGAGTGGATTCGGATCAATGGTGACAAAGGTGTTGTGGGCATTACCGAATACGCACAAGAGAGTTTGGGTGATGTCGTTTACGTCGAACTGCCGAAAGTCGGTGAAAATTTCAACGCTCACGATCCGTTCGGATCGGTCGAATCCGTAAAAGCCGTCAGCGAATTGTATATTCCCGTTTCCGGCGAAGTGTTAAAGACCAATGAAGCTTTGACTGACAAACCGGAACTGGTTAACACCGACCCATACAAGGATGGCTGGATGGTCGAGATCAAGATAACCAAGAAGAGCGATATCGACAGGCTGCTTTCCGCCGCCGAGTACGAAGACTATCTGAAAGAGGTGAAGGGCTAACAGCAGATGCGTTACATCCCAAACTCCCCGCAGGAACGTGACGATATGCTGCGGGACATTGGTCTTTCAAATATTGAAGAACTGTTTCGCGGGATTCCGGAAAACCTCCGCCGAAAAGAGTTGCTGAACCTCCCGTCTGCGGTCTCCGAGGCAGAATTGATTGCTTATTTTAAGGATCTGGCGGCGCGGAACACTTCGACCGGATATACGTCGTTCCTTGGCGGAGGCGCATACCCGCACTACACGCCGGTTATTATCGACACGCTGATTTCACGATCTGAATTCTATACTGCCTACACTCCATACCAGCCCGAAGTCGCGCAAGGAACACTGCAGACAATCTATGAATTTCAGACGATGATCTGTCAGTTGACAGGTACGGAGATAGCGAACGCGTCGATGTATGACGGCTCGACCGCACTGGCAGAAGCATTCCTGATGGCAAGCCGCGTGACAAGGCGCACAAACGTCGTTGTTGCGGAGAACGTCCATCCTGAATATCGCGAAGTCGTCGACACGATTCTAAAGAATACCGAGCTGTCCGTAAGCACATTTGGCTTCACCGACAACGGCACGGTCGATCTGAGCAAGCTAAAGATCGACAACAACACCGCGGCAGTCGCGGTGCAGTCGCCGAACTTCTTTGGCTGCATCGAGGAACTGCAATCAATCGCGGATGCGGTTCACAAAGCAGGCGCGCTGTTTATCGTTGTGATCGCTGAACCGATGAGCCTTGGGTTGCTGAAGACTCCAGGCGAATGCGGGGCGGACATTGTTGTCGGTGAAGGTCAGTCATTCGGTGTTCCAGTAAATTTCGGCGGACCGTACGTTGGATTTTTCGCCGCAAAAGAAAAATACGTCCGCAACATGCCGGGCCGATTAATCGGTGAAGCGTACGATGCGAAAGGTCAGCGGGGATTTGTTATCACGCTGTCGACTCGCGAGCAGCACATCCGCCGCGAAAA
>DASRDY010000323.1:0-1693 GCA_035652355.1 Blastocatellia bacterium | reverse complement strand
AAGCCCCCCTCAAGTCCGACATAGAGATCGGCTGACAGTCCCTCATTTCGCATTGAAGTTATCAGATTTTCTACTCTGCTCATCGCGCCGCGCATCAACTCTTCGTCGCTGGTCGGCATTGCAGGCGCATCAACCGGAACGTTCCGGGCAAGTATTTGCGGATTTGCCCACGCGTCTAATCCGAGTTTGGCAATGGTAGCCGCAGCGCCCTCAACTGCCTCAAGTTTCGGTCTGCGTTCTGATCCAACAGCAATTATCATAAGTATCGAGCTCTATCTTTCCTGTGCCGCAACGAGCGGGACTGCTTTCAGGTCTTTCACGATTTCCGCCGCCGATTGATAGCGATCATGGGGATCTTTGTTCAGGCATTTCATTATGATTTTTATTAACTCTTCGGGTGCATCCGCGCGCAAGCTGGAAATCGGCGATGGTTCTTTCTCTTTGATCTCTTCGATGACGTCCAGATAACTTTCGCCTTTGAACGGCGCAAACCCGGTGGTTATTTCGTAGAGCAAAATCCCGAGCGAGAATATATCCGAGCGCGCGTCGAGATCGCGCTTTCCCGCCGCCTGCTCCGGCGACATATAGCGAACTGTGCCGATGACCATGCCTTCTTCGGTTAGATCGAGGTTCGGTGTCGCTTCTGCAAGTCGACCCAGAGGAGAAGGTTTTGCCAATCCAAAATCAAGCACTTTAACTTGACCTTTATCAGTCAGCATTATGTTGCCGGGTTTTATGTCGCGATGAATAATGTGCTCTTCGTGATCGTGCGCTTCGGCAAGGGCGGCGGCGGTCTGCGTGGCAATGCTGATGACCTCTGGAATTGAGAACTGTCGTTTAATCAGAATTTCACCCAGATTCTCACCGGTTATGTATTCCATAACGATGTATGGAACGCCCATCGCTTCGCCGGTCTCAAATATAGTCGCGATGTTTGGATGCAGCAGTTGCGATGCTGTCTGGGCCTCGCGCAGGAAACGGCGCTTAACAACGTCGTTTCTGGCGAATCGTTCTGACAATACCTTGATCACTACGCGACGCTGAAGCTTGGTATCTTTTGCCTCGTAGATGCGTCCCATTCCCCCTTCGCTTAGTCGGCGAACAATGTCGAAATGGGCGAGCTTGCGTTCGTTCTCGATGAATCGTTTCAGACTGCGCGCTAGTTCGACTTTCATTTCCGGAGTGCCGTAATTCACCGGCTCTGTCGGCGGCAGTTTTGGCGGCTGCTGTTTCAAATATATCATCGACGACTCGCGCAAGCTGGAAATCGCGTTTACGAACAAGTTCGAAAATATCCGCGGACCGTTTTCGGTATCGACGATATAACCGTCTTTTTTAAGCTCTTTGAAAATATAGCTGTGCTCTATGGGGACTTCGTTACCGGCTACGAATTCATTAATCACCTGACGCTCGTCTTCGCTGAAGTGCGACCAGGTATAGTGGAAATGAACGGTGCCTTCATCCAGGAACGTATCTTCAATTTCGCGGATTCCTTCTTCATCAGTTTTTCCGCCACTTGCAAGAAAATCGAACCAGGTCGAGCATGCGATCTGCAGATAAAACGGGAACAACCCAGCCATATCTATGATTCGGTCAGCATGCGGCCGGAGCGGCAATCCGGCTTCTTCAGATGGCTGAATGATCAGATCGAGCGCTTCGCGTCGCGTAAATGCTCGCAGATAGATCGTAGTGA
>DASRDY010000322.1:0-46834 GCA_035652355.1 Blastocatellia bacterium | reverse complement strand
TTTGGCTGACTTCTGTTGTTACCCAAAGCCATTTTCCGTCGGAGCTGACCAGACTTCCGTGGGGGGCGCGGTTTGGCAGAAGCTCTATAGGATCAAGCGCCTTGAAATTGTCAAGATCGATGACTGTTATTGTATGACCGCGATCTTCACGTGTGCCGATGTAATTGCTCACGTAGGCGTAGCGACCGTTTGGAGAAGCGCTGACTTCATGCGGTCCCTGACCGGTCGGGACGGTAGCTTTAACCTCGTGCGTAGCGGCGTCAATAATTGTCAAAGTCGAATCACTCTTATTGACGACCAGAAGGTAATCGGATTGCGGCGCAGGTTTAAAACCAAGCAGTAGAAATGCAATCGCGATTGCGAACACGGATGCTAACGCAAGATTTAGTGATTTTTTCTTCATCGTTATCTTTGCCACGGCTGTGCTGAAACTTGAAGGTTTTCTGAAAGAAGAAACTATCACAAAAATGCAACGACTGAAAATATGATTAGCTACTTTTTCATCTGGTCGCGTCCAGACTAACCACCGCTTCGTTACCGATAACTTCTGCGCTGTGAACAGTCCCGGCGGGAATCTCCAATGAATCGCCTGCTTCCAAAATGAATTCGTGGCCGGCGACGATCAGTCGAAAACGGCCGCTCAGAACAGAATCCTTCTTGTCTATTGAATGTGTGTGATCGGGAAAATATGTTCCAGGCGGGTAGGTATATCGCGCAACATCGTAACCTTGCGACCGAAGCCATTTTCGCATGTTTGCTTCGGTCATTTCACCATTTGCGGTATCCCAATGCTCAATCTTCATTGCGCTTCTTTGGGCTTTCCAGGTTATAGAGTGGCTGCGTTATGGGAGGTTCAGAATGTTCGTATATGATTGCGCAAGCAGCCTTTTCCGCATCATCGTACGGCGACCATTGCAGCGAAGCATTTTCCTGTTCGCGTTCGAAAAACCTGATGACTTCGGCAATGATGATCTCACGCGGAATGCTGCTCGGCGCGGGATTTCCTTCGAAATCGACGAACTGCATTGATGGGGTAATGTCGGCAGTATCATCGTGCCTCCAGTCACCTTGTGCCTCTTCTATTTCTCGCAACCTGTCGGTCAGCGGATACAAATCGATCCTGGGCAGGACAACTCGACTTACGACCTGAACCCACGATTCATATCTATATTGTAACTGATAGAAGCCTTCACCAGAGATTGTGAGCACTCGCAGGCGGTCTGTTCTTGAGCAAATCGCCATCTGGTCAATCGGCTGTGGCGATTCGATGATTACGAGGTCGGTCTGGGGGTGCTCTGTTATTTTGACCGCTCCGCTGTCGATTAATTTTAAGTCGGATTCGAGCCGCTGACAGTCGTTTCTCCAGAGTTTTTCGTAATTTGAAATGTTCGTCAGCAGGTCCTCAACTTTCGGCAGCAATCCGGAATACTTATCTCCATCAATTGACGGCGCAAGGCCGTTAATCGCAAATACTATCTTTGCGTATTCCGGATCCAGAACTCGCGAAAAATCGCCCGCAGTGGCCACTCCGATCAATTTGTCGTGGAACTGCTGAGCTTTTTCCGGATTCAGCATAGCCCATACCGACATCAAGCCATCTTCGTCAAAATGGTTATTTGAGACAATCTGTGTTTTGGCCTCGTAATCGCCGCGGCAATCTGAGGCAAGGAATTTCTTGACGATTTCTGTGCTTGTATCCGCTTTTAGTTCCGGCGGCGTACCGCTGTGCGGCCAATGGCTGAGCACAAGGACTGTGCTCGAATTGCCGCTGCCATCGACGATAATATTAGGATGATTCCCCAGTTGTTCGTAGCTAACGTATCGCATAAAAAATCAAAAACCGATTTCAGGCATAACCATTCAGGTCATACTATGAAGCTCGCGTCGAATTCCGACCCTCAAACCTTTCGGCAGTAACAATAGATAAACTTCTGTTCTGTCTCAAAGGGTGTGTGATGAAATTCTTCACTGGTATCAATCAATTTAAAGTCATCGCCAAATTCATTATGCAATTCGTCTGCGCTGTATCTAACAACCTCTAATCCGCTGCAACGCAAAGGTCCATCAGGTCCGAAGGTAGCTACAATGACGTGACCGCCGACTTTAACCGATTGTTGTACAGCTTCAACATAACGCACGCGGTCTTCATGGTTAGTAAGGAAGTGAAAAACCGCGCGGTCATGCCAAACATCGTAAAATCGATACGGCAACCTGATTCTCGTAATGTCGCCTTCCAACCAGGTAACACCAGATGCACGTAAACCCAATCGTCGTTGTGCAACCTGAAGCGCTGACGATGATAAATCCAAAACTGTTATATTCTGGTAATTGTTAGCGAGCAGGTCGTCTACTAAGGTAGATGCTCCCCCACCCACGTCAATGATTTGACCTTGCGGGTCAACTCCTGTGCGTTCAATAAAGTGGAACGAGATTTCCGGATGAAGTTGAAACCAACTGACTTGAGTGGCATCTTTGGTTTTGTAGATGTTTTCCCAATGCGTCTTACTTTCCATATGTCGTAAACCTACTCGAGATTTCCAAGACTCTCAACTGTGGCCCGGATGATATTCTTGTTCTTTGCAAGAGCCTCCAGCGCTTTTTCGTAGCGCACGCCTGTCTTTTGCATCACCATAGCTGCCCGCAAATTGTTTTTAGCTTCATTCAGCAATTCCGTGGCTGCGTCGATACTCAGACCGCTTTCCTCGGACAAGATTGACGCTGCCCGGTGACGCAGTTTTTCATTCGTCGATTGCAGGTTGGACATCAGATTGTCATAAACGTAGCCGAGCCTTATCATAGTCGCCGTGCTCAGCATATTCAGGACCATCTTTTGAGCAGTACCGGCTTTCATCCTGGTGGATCCGGCAATTGCCTCGGCTCCAGTTGCCGGGGCAATAGGAATTTCGACTTCCTTTGTAATGGGCGAACCTGGATTGCAGGTCAAGGCGATTGTCAGCGCACCCTTTGCTCGCGCAAATCTCAAAGCGCCAATCGTATATGGAGTACGACCACTGGCCGCGATACCGACAACCGCATCCCTGGCTGTAATCCCCCGCGCTTCAAGGTCGGAAGCGCCCTTTTCTGCAAAATCCTCTCCGGATTCTACGGCTTTATAAAGCGCCTCGTATCCGCCTGCAATGATTGCCTGAACCAGGTCGGGCGGCACGCCAAACGTGGGAGGACATTCTGAAGCATCCAGGACTCCGAGGCGACCGCTGGTCCCGGCGCCAATGTAAATCAGTCTCCCTCCTGAGTTTAACCGGGCGACTATTGCGTCGACCGCTTCGGCGATTCGCGGCAACTCCTGATGAACAACTTCGGCGACCAGGCGATCCTCATTGTTTATAAGCGTCAGGATATCAACGGTTTGAAGGCCGTCTATCCCCTTTGTCTTTTCATTTCGCTGTTCTGTCTGCAAGTAATCCATTAATGGTATAAACTGTGATGGGGATTCGAAACGATAATCGAAGATAATACGCGAATTATTCTAAGAAACCAAATCGGTCTGACGGCGTCTTAATTAATTAAGGGATCGTTTTCGATTGTCCCCAACTATCAGTATTTGGAAGAGTGAGGTAAGAATGTTCAGAGGGAAAAGTCTCGTTTCCGCTTTGATAGTGTCGTGCATAATCTGTGTGATCGCTTGCGCGCAGGCTATGGCGCAATCAACCAGTCAGGACCCCCAAACGAATCAAACCCAAACCGACGATCAGAAAAAAGCCCAGGCGGCGCTGGAAGAAAAAGCCCTGCGGCTGATCGATCAGGTTGTCGCCGAAGCGCAGTCCCTGAAACTGCCGGAAAACCGTATCCGCGTCGATTTTACGGCCGGCGATATGCTGTGGGCAAAAGACGAGACGCGAGCCCGCATGCTCTTTGCCGATGCCGCGACAAACATCGCGCAAATGATTGCGGCTATCGATACCAATGACCGGCGACAATTCGCTTCTGTCCAGGTAATAACCCGTATTCGGCAGGAATTCCTGACGATTGTTGCTCAGCACGACGCAAAGCTCGCCCAGGAACTCCTGAACCAAACTCGGTTTCCTCAACCCGATCAACAGCAGCCACAACAACAGAACAACCCTTTTATGAGGCGGGGCGATCCGGATGTAAATATGGAGTTCCAGTTGCTGGCCCAGGTTGCCGCCAGTGATCCGCAGCAAGCGCTCGCGAATGCACAGCAGATGCTGGAAAAGGGCGATTATTCGAACGCGCTGATTAACGTGCTGACGCAGCTTCAAACGAAAGACAGTAGTTCAGCGGACAAACTGGCTAGCAAGATCGTCAGCAAATTGAGCTCTGAGGATTTAGTCACCAACGGCAGCGCAAGAAATCTCGCGATCAGTATTCTGAGTCCCGGACCGATGCCGCCACAGGACAAGGATAATCCTAATCCGACGCCACCTGCTCAAGGACAGGTCCTGAATCAATCGACCTATACCACCTTAATCACCGCGGTAGTCAACCAGGCCGTGAATGTCACGGTTCCTCCTCCGCAACCTGCCGGTCAGCAACAGCGTGGAGGAAGAGGCGGCCCAGGCGGCGGACCCGGCGGCGGCCGGTTCAATGATCCGGGCGTGATGTACCTTGCGAGTTTGCAATCGTTGCTATCGCAGATAGACAAATATGCGCCGAACAACGCGACTGCATTACATCAAAAACTAGCTCAGGCTGGATTTAGCGGAACACAGCAATCAAACATGCGCGCGCAGATAAACGCTCTTACTCAAAATGCATCGGCAGATACAATAATGTCCGCGGCCGCATCTGCTCCTCCGGGAATGCAGAACAGGCTTTATCAGCAAGCCGCCTTTAAGGCTCTGGAATCGGGCGATACCGACAAGGCTACGCAGATAGCCAATCAACACCTCAGCACAGATACGAAAACGCAGGTCCTGCAGGCAATTGAGACTCAGCAGGTTGTGAATGCCGCAACGCAGGGCAAAACCGATGCGGTACAAGCGCTGCTGGGCAAAATGCAATCTGATGATGACCGGATCAATGCCCTTATTCAGATAGCCAATGCAGTTGCGCAGAAAGGCGATCTGAAGACTGCGCAATTGCTTCTCGATCAGGCGAAACCGATGGTTTCACATCGAGCCGCGAACTACGAACAGTTACAGGAACAGCTTAAAGTCGCAGAAGCCTATGCCGCGGTTGACCCGACTCAGAGCTTCAAAGTGATGGAGCCAGGTATCAATCAATTAAATGAGATGGTTTATGCAGCTTCGATCCTGAATGGGTTTGAAGTCGACATCATGAAGCAGGACGAATTGCCAATGCAGCAAGGCAGCACCTTGAGCAACACGGTTGCGGCTTTTTCGAAGGAGCTGGGCGCGCTGGCGAAAGTCGATTTCGATGGCGCCCAGGCAACGGCCGAGAAATTCCAGCAACCGGAAACTCGCCTGATGTCAAAACTTTCTGTCGCGCGCGGTGTCCTTGGTGGAAGCGATCCGAACGTCGGTCCCAATGGTCCCAATAATCGCAGGAACGGTCAGTTCGGCGGTCCGGGGGGTCGCAGAGGAGGCAATCAGTAAGCGGCTGAAAACTGGACATGAAAATCAGGGGCGAGTCAGTAATTCAACTGGCTTGCCCCTTTTGATTCAGTAAGGATTGGATTGATCTTGAACTAGCTTCAGGTTGGACTAAGGCTTCGCTACCGCTCCCATCAGCGTTAAGAAAAGGTTTTTACGTGATTGTGTTCCGGAAAAAGTTCCTGTTCCCTTAATTCCCTCGGCAACGCCTGTCGCGCCTGATACTTTCCAGTTGCCGGCAAGGACGTTCTTCCGGATTTGACCTTTGTATTCGATAACGACCGTCGCCTGCTTATCGCCTTTCCCGGATCCGATGGTAATCACCCCTGAAACGGTTCCGACAGTGTTCGTGGCGTTCGCGAATACTATGTTCTCTGTAATTGTGAAGAGTCCATCAAATAAAGGATTCCCGCGATCGATGACACCACCTGTGAATGATGCGTGAGTACCATCAGCATCGGTTGTCGGTGGGTCATCAAGAGCTGAGCTGCTGATGGCATTAACTCTTACTCCATTCTTTGGCGCGGTTTTGACAATCCTGTGATCATTCGAACCTGCAGTCTGAGCCAGAGTAGTACTTGCCATCAATCCACAAACTGAAATAAACAGTAGCGCAACGAAAACACGCCTCATAATCCCTCCACTCACAAATAGTTGTTTACTGCTTAAATAATCTGCTCGGCCCAGGGTAAAGCTTCAGGCCGAAAAAAAGGCTGGACGTACGACATTTTATCGTCCGCGTAATTAGACTGACCGCAGACGAAATAAGTTTGAGATTCTTTAAAAAAACAGCGTTCGCAGTTAGGATTTGGCCGGCTACCGTCGATCGTAGATATGATAACTGCCTTTAATTTCAGCTAGTTGGTAGTTTCGCGATATTGCCTCAACTATCCGGGGATCCCAGATTGGCAGTCCCTGATAGATTGTCCAGGGCGGTCGGCCGGACGATTGGATGTCCAGAGGCAACATAACTTTTTGAAAGCGTTTCTGTTCGATAAGCTCGATCAGCGGTTCAGGTTGCCACTTGTGCCGCGCCTCAAGAACAGAAAGATGATACGAGTCCGTGACAAAGACAGGTTTACCCAATCGCAAAGGAATATTCGCGTCCTGAGTAAGAATATCACCGGAAACAGTTCTCAATTCATCGACGATGGCGGTGTTGTCCTCTGAAACAAAGTAATCGCTCGTCGCTGTTACATACTTTTGATAGAGATCGGGAACAAAAGCGCCAATGACAATGCACGCGCATAATATGGCCTTCGACAAAGTTGCTTCGGCCACATTCGCCAGTCGACCTATACCGATACCACCAAGAACCGAGACGGCCAGGAGTGCGTCAAGATAATAGTTTCGATCCGAGCCAAGCTTTGCTGAAGATACTGCCGCAAGAATGACCGAAAAGACAAAATAAAGCGCGATCAACCTGATTTTCGTGTTCGAACGTTTTGTGGTAGCCAGTGCGGCAACGCTAAATATCAGGCCAGCCAGAAGTCCTGGCAGCGAATTCCATAGCACTTCTGCAATGGACTTCAAACGAACCGGCGCATCCAGCGATCCTAAAACATTCACGGACATCAATCCGCCGGTCATTGCGTTTCCTATCAGGAAGCACGCAACGCAAAGTACGAAAAGGCCGGACGCAAATAAAAGTGCATGCCGCCAGCGTCGTTCAAAAACAAGCTCGACGAACACTGCAGCCGGAGCGGCGAGCGCGGACTGTTTTGTAAACAGTGCCAGCACGAACGCAACAATCGACAAATACTGCCAGTTTGAACCGTTAAATCGCAGAAACAAATAAATACCGGTGACCGTGAAGAACAGCATCAAGGTATCCACCCTGGCCATAAATCCCCACGGAAGCAACAGCGAACTGCTGAGGAAAAACAGAACGGTTGAGGATTGTGCGGTCTTGTTGCCACCTGTCTGTTTAGCTATCAAACCTGCGATGATTGCAGTCAACAAAGTAGCGATAAACGCAACGATTCTGGAGCAAAGATATACTGCATGAATTGAATGAGCGAATAGCTTCGAAATGGCAGCGCTGAGTATATAAAAAATCGGCGTGTAGCCCGTGATCGCAAACGGCGCTCTCTGAAAATCATGGTAGAGTGGCTGCCCTCGCCAGAGGTTGACGACACCGAAAACTACGGCGCTCTCCGGATACTGAATATCCTGCTGAACACCAATGGATCGGAACGCCTGAACAAAGAATATGATCGCGCCTGCAAGCAATATTGCGAATGTGATGAATATGAAGAAGGTTCGGGGTCCGTCTTTTGATCTCAAATTCTATGTTCCGTGAACCAAATGTACGTCTGGAACTTTAAACTAAAGATCAAAACAATCAATTGGAAACTTCGTTTTTGGTGATCGACGCTTTTTCGGCCTTGTCGGAAGCGGCCTTTTGCGGTTGCGTGTAGCTTCTGGAAATCAGATTGCCAGTGATTGTGCCGTATTTAGCCTTGATCTGAAATTTTATCGGTACGTGGTATTTGTCGTCGCTCACCCATATATACATCTGCCCGTTGCCGTTAAAGAGAGCTCCGTTGAAGACTTTGGCTTCCAGCTTGATGGTCTTGTAAGTTTGCTCACCGACCTTCATATCTTCGCCGCGTGCGGGAATCAGCTCGACCTCTTTAGCCTTGCCTTCATCGCTGACAGGCAATTTGATCGATTTTCCGATTTCCAGATTCTGAGTTCGCACAAAGTAGATCGCCGCGACCGGGTCGTACGCCAGCGGCCAAGGACTCAAATCAGATTTAACGACCTTCGGAGTCTCTTTCGCTGCATTAAGATTGGTGTCGACGTAGGTAATCTGCTGTTTGTCACGCTCTATGGTCGTTACTTGTTGATGGTTGCGTTTGCCCTCGCGAGTGTTAACGGTACTGGTGTACGTGCCGAGATCTTTCTTATTTATTATCGATTCAAATACGTCTTTGACGTGGATTCCAAACAGGGAGACGAGCGCGCCTTTAGAAACCGCTTCAGCGTGAATTCGAATTTTCTCGATTGCGTTGGGCTGGTCAGGTTTCGGTTTTTCTTCGCTCACATTGAAAGTCATTTCTCCAACGGATGCGAAAACCGGAAACCGAGCGAACTTAACATCGAATTTCATAGTCTCGCCATCGCCGAAAGGAAGCGGCTGTTTGACCTCCGGCAGAGGACGGACGTCTGAAACAACAGCCTGGTCTTGACGCTGAGCTACCGCAATTACGGCAACCGAAACCAACATCGCAATGGTCGCAATTATCCAGCGGGGAAATCTCGTCTTCAAAACCATCTTCGGGTTAATGACTCCAATAAATCTTTGCGATCAGCAGAACAATCGCTCCCAAAAATCCAAGTGCTGCCCGGTATTCGCGATACCGTAAATATAGCTTATGGTCAAAACGATTTCGCTGATCGGTCACTCGATAAGGCGTCAAACGCGGCAGGAACATCGGCACATGCCGTGCGTATTCGGGATATTCGTTCGGAAACAACTTTCCGACAACATAGCGCTCTGTCAGCATTACCGGCACATAAATCAATAAAAAGAAAGCGATTGCGCCGATTACCAGCCAGATATTTCCACCACAGATCGAAAACCCTACGCCTATTAGAGTCGTTCCGAGGTACAAAGGGTTGCGTGTGTAAGCATAAGGACCACCCATTGCGAGACTTTCATTCTTGCGCAGATGCCCGGAAGCCCATGCCCTCATCGCCACGCCAATAGCAGCTATTGCTGCTCCCAAAAGCAGGGAGCGCCACGTCGGTCGGGAAAAAATCATATAGAAGATAAAAAATATAAAGCCCAGCGGAACACGTATTCGCTGGGTTACACGTTGGAACTTGTTTAAATCTACCATCCTATACCGTCATCTCGCTTGCCTTGGCTGGCATATAGCCAATCGCTTCCAGCCTTTTTTCAATAGCGCTTTGCACATCGGCAAGCGGAATCTCCATGCAAATCCATTCATTGCACGTTCTGCGATAACAATTTGTGCGGCACGGAACGTCGCGTCCGACCGTTTCGTCAGTTTTAGAAAACGGCCCGTTTCGGTGCGCTGCCGTCGGTCCAAACATAGCCACTATCGGAGTCCGAACTGCAGCCGCGAGATGCATCGGTCCGGTATCGCCGCTTACCATCAATTTCGCTCGTCGCGCCAGAGCAACAAACTGTTTCAACGAGGTCGACATCGCGACGGCTACGCCGTTCCGATTTACGCTGACCACACTTTCCGCCAGAGGCTCTTCTCCCGGACCATACGTCACAACCGAACGAAATCCGTAATTCTTCCAAAGCCATCTTGCCAGTTGCCCGTACTTCTCCGGTGCCCACAGTTTCGTAACCCAACCACCGCCTGGATTGAGAATGGCAAAATCACCGATACCTTCAGCCTGGAGTCGGTTTTTGATCAATCGATCATCCGTTTGCGAAACAAAGATCGGAAATTCGTAATCGCCATTCGGCCTTGCACCGGCAGCCTCAGCGAGGCGAAGGTTTTTCTCGATCATGTGACCGCCTTCGGCTTCACCAATCTGTTCGGTGAGGAAATGGCGGCTTGCGCGCTCTCTCAATTCGTTAGTCGCAAATCCGATTCTTCGCTTAGCGCCGCTCAGGCGCGCAACCAGAGCTGATTTCATCAAGCCCTGAAAATCGATCGCGATATCTATTTTGCTGTCTCGCAATTGCTTCCAGGTAGATTTCATTCCGCCAATAGTGTCGGGATTAAACGGATTCTTTCCCCACGAGGAAGTATTTAGTTTTACGATTCGGTCTATTTGCGGATTGCCTTCAAGGATTGCGCCAGCTTTCGTATCGACCACCCAGGTAATCGATGCATCCGGATAAGTTTTACGCAGCGCGGATACTGCCGGCAGCGTCAGGACGACATCGCCAATTGCGCTCAGTTTTATTATCAGGATGTGCATTTTGTTAGAATGAAGCTGGCAAGTTATTGACCTTGCCTTCGCCGTTTTTCGATCAATTCCGTGGTGGAATGGTCCTTTGGATCTCCTACGATTGCGACTTGCCCGCCATAGCTTGCAACCGTAGTGCGTTCAGGAACCGTCTCGACCGTGTAATCTGTCCCCTTAGCGTGGAAATCAGGCTTTATTGCCAGCAACAGGTTATTTACGGTCAGATCATTAAAAACGGTTACAAAATCCACACACGCAAGCGCCGCCACAATCTCCGCGCGTTCATCTTCCGGCATTAGCGGGCGCCCGGCACCTTTTAGCTGCCTGACGGATTCGTCACTGTTGATTCCCACGACCAGGATATCGCCGAGCTCCTTTGCTCCTCGTAAATATCGGACGTGCCCGACGTGCAGCATATCGAAACAGCCGTTGGCAAAAACAACTTTGCCGCCTTTTGCGCGTTCCGAATCTGCTAATCGAACAATCTCTTCCAGGGACTGTATCTTCTCAGAGGGTGTGTCCAACATGAAAAAACATTTTAGCACATGGATTTAACCTTACATATTGATTGATTTGTGTCAGCGATCTATATAGCGAAGAACTGTTCCTCTATAATTGAATACATGTTTTGCCCAAAGTGCGGTACAGAGAACCCGTCGGATCATAATTATTGTCGATCCTGCCGCGAAGACCTGAAGCTGATCGCGAGAGCTTACAAAAAGAGCTTGCCCGTCAAAATAGCCGCCGCAATCGATGCTGTGCTTGACAGCAAAAGCGAGCGTTTTCGGCGCAACAGCATAATGATGCTCTTAATTGGAATTGGCTCGGCTGTAGCTACGGAATTGCAGGCACCCGCAAGTAAAGGTTTCTGGTTCTCAGCGTTTATTGCGGTGTTTGGATTTGTTATGGCTGCCTGGGAGTACCTGGCATTCAAACGCTGCGAATCGCTCGGCAAAGATTTGGAAAACCTGCCGTCACCCGGGAGTTTCACCACGGGGTCGCTGACAACTCTAAAACTGACCAGCGATACTGCAGAGAATCGAGATATTGAGTCGAAGCTAAAGTCAGTAATCTATTGCCCAACTTGTAGCGCCGAAAGCCAACAAGACCAACAGTTTTGCCCGAGGTGCGGCGCAGACCTGCAGGCGGTCAGATTGGCGCTTGGTCATAATCCAAAAAATTCATGGCTGGACCAGCGGCTGAACGCTTACGTAGTATGCAGGTCATCAGATGCGAAGATCGGCAGAGCTGCGACCCTGTGTCTGCTACTGGGCATTCTCTACTCAACACAGGGTGGAATCTACGGAAATGCAACATACATTGCATTGTCGGCGATGTATTTCTTTATGGGAGGCTGGGATTATCTGGTCTATCGCAGAATCAAAAAGGCAGAAGACGCTGCATTAGATGCGGCATCCCTCCGAGATCAGCCGGCCACTACAAAAGAACTTCAACAGGCTGGTACTCAGAACACGAGTTTCAGCCGCGAGTTGACACGAAAGTTAAACCAGCCTGTTGAACATAGGTAATTAGAATAAATTCAGTGATTTTTGATGGAGGACAAGAGTTCCTCTCGGTTAACCGTGGCAGTGCCACGCTTCATAACGACAATTCCGCCTGCGTGATTCGCCAGATGCGCGGCTTCAGCGAAAGAGGAACCGGAAGCCAGCGCCAATGTATAGGTCGCGATTACAGTGTCTCCTGCGCCCGTTACATCGACGACATCACGTCCGCCGACGATTGGGATCGATTGGCTTTCTTTACCAGGTTCGAACAGAATCATTCCCTGTGAGCCTCGAGTGATCAAAAGCGCCTTCAGTTTTATGCCCTCGCAGAGCTCTCTTCCGGCTCGTTCAATGCCGGGCCATTCGCCTTTGCGAGACCTGAATATCTCCTCAACTTCACTTTCATTAGGAGTCGCAGTCGTAAATCCGCCGAGATCAGCCAGCCTGTAGCGCGAATCGACGGCAACCGGAATGTTCCGACGATCAGCGATTTCCCTGATCAGCCCGACTACCTGCTCATTTATTACGCCATATCCGTAATCAGAAATTATGATGGCATCTGCCCATTCAGCCTTTTCTCTGATTCGCGAGAGCAGCAGTTCCAATCTGTCATTGGTCAGGTCAGCCGGAGCTTCTCGGTCGATTCTGATTACCTGTTGACGAGTGGAATGAACAGAGCCTGCGAGTATGCGCACTTTTGTCGGGGTAATGTGATCTTTTACCGTAACGAGTCCACCAGTATCGACGCCGCGACCGCGCAGTTCCAGCATTAATGACCTGCCTGGCTGGTCGCGACCAACTATACCCACGAGATATGCGTTTGCCCCGAGCGCCGCGACATTGCTGGCGGCGTTGCTTGCGCCACCAGGAATGGTGCGAGTACTCTCGTATTTCAGAATCATTACGGGAGCTTCGCGAGAGATGCGGGCAATCTCGCCATAGACGAATTGATCGGCAATCACGTCGCCGACGACTATTATCCGGCGATTGGGAAATTGGTCTATCAGCGTAGACAATCGATTCTGGAACTGGTCAGGACTAGCCATAATCCGAATGTTTATCGCACCTCGATATGACTGTCTTTCGCAGACAGATACAGGGCGTTAAACAGCAGAGGGAAAGTCGCCCGAGTCTGATCGCGATGCTGAGGACGAATGCCGAACAATACAATTCGTCCCGGATTAGTTTCAACCAGAACCACCGCTGCGTGACCGACCATCAGGTCCTCGCCTTTCAACCATCCCGAGGCCAAAATATCGGTATTCGGATAGCGCGCCACAACAGAAGCTCGATAAGAATTGAATCCTTCGGTAAGCGCGAAGAAAGGACTGTTATTGTAGAAACCATAGGTTTCCGTCGGCATTCCTGCTCCTAGCGGGCTTCGATCATCGATCTGCAATCGCACAATAGTGCCGGGCGCAAAGTGTTGATCGCGAGTAAGACCGCGTTTGAGGTCTTTAACGGGAATCGGGAATTTGTCGATCAATAGATCGCTGCTTGCGCCCATTGCGATGAGAGTTCCGCCATTCTGAACGAATTCCCGCAGAGCTTCCAATCCGTCATCACTAATGCCGCCACGGTATTCCGGACGGATCGTTCGTCCATCCTGGCCGAAAAGGATGTCGCGCTCCTGCTGGTCCGGCAGAATTATGGCGTCAAATTTCTCGTGGAGCTTGCCCGCCTTTACGTCCGCATTGTGAAGGGTGGTATAGGGAAACTCGTAATGTTCCAGCAGCCATCGCGTCCAGCCTTCGTCCATATTGGCGGTCCAGGACTGATACATCGCAATGCGGGGCATCTTTGGACCGATTTCAAGCGGAGGAGCATCCGTCGATTGCAGTTTTGCGGATTGCTTAGATTGCTGGTCTGACCCGTTCGAGGTCTGGATAGTCAGGTTCAAATCTTTTGCGATTGATTCAACTTTATCACGCGAGACACCGCTGACGTTGATTGTTGTGATTAGCCGCCCATCTTTGTGACTGAGGCTTGAATTGATCGCCCCGCCATCTTTTAGAAACCGATTTACTGCTATTGCAGTTTCGGCGCCAGAATACTCCAAAGAGAAGACCTTGCCATTGCCAATAACTGAGCCGGAATGAAGCGACTCGTCAGTAACCTTGTCCATTCGTAAGCTATCAGGAAGCGCGTTTCTAACAAACGCAGTGTTAACGCCCATTTGCATCCCCAATGACCACGCCGTCACGTCGTAAGGCGGTTCTGGCGGCGAATTTGGCGATCTTCTGACTTCTGGATAAACCTGTTTCTCCAGCATATCTTTCGCATATCTCGCGAAGACCTGATTCATCGGGATTACGAATGTTCCTGCCGCGTATTTCCTGCCATCCGCCTCGAAGTCCGATGTAGCGCGATAGACTTCAACACCACCAACCATCAGCCTGTCGACAAGCCTACCCGCACCGGTTTGATCGTGTTTGTCGACTGGGATGACAATTGCGGAAGGGCTGGCTTTCTTGCCATTTTCGATGGTCACGCGATTGACTTCATAGATTTGTCGATTCAGTTGCTCTCGCTGATCTGCGGCGGTTTCCAGCAGTGCCGTTGTCGCTATCAATTCGTAATCGACGATGTCACGCAAAGTCCAGTGACCACCCATCCACGGACGCGGATATTCCGTACGCGGGGTTATATCCGTCGGCGGAGGCAATATGTCGCTTGCGTTGCCGCCTCCACCGCCGCCGCCTCGGCGACCTTGCCCATCATCGGCCGTAGGAGCATTTTGTCCAGGCACTGCACGTCGCTGGTCAATCGGCGAGGCGATTCGTGCACTGGCAACTTCGGTTAACAGTCCGATTTCGTTGTGCCACCAGCCGCTCCATGCCATAGCGCCTTCCCAGAAGTTCGTGTACGTCGAGTTGTAAATGATTCCTTCTTTGCCTGCAGCCTCAAGCGCAGCAGCCTGTGATTGACCCAGAATCCCGTTCCAGCGATATATCAGCGGGTGAACATTCGGATTGATCGGATCGGTCGCGGGCATCACGAAAATGCGAGCGCCGTTACTGCCCTGTTGATGTTCATCCAGCCAAACCGAAGGAAACCAGTCGTGCCACAACAACTGGGCCGTCAACTGGCTCTCTTTCTGCGTGAACATGTACATATCGCGGTTATTGTCGTGACCGACATACGGGTGATAAACGTACGGCAGCGGGCTGTTTTCGTATTCCGTCCCGACATTCTTGTTATACCAATCTGTAACCATGATTTGGCCGTCCGGATTAAGGCTGGGAACAAGAACGAAGATAACATTGTCGAGAATCTTTTTTGTTGTTGGCGAATTGTCGGTCGCAAGGTTGTGAACAAGCTCCAAAACCATCTGCGACGACCCAATTTCCGTCGCGTGGATATCGCAGGTGATAACAACTACTGCCTTTCCGTTCTTGAAAATCTCTTCGCGCTCGGCTTCGGTCGGCGCTCCGCCCTGAAAGTAGAGTTTGCGTTCGAGTTGTTTATAGTGGTCCAGGTTCTTGATCGTATCAGGAGCGCTGATTTCCAGGGCAATGAAGGGATTGTTATTGGTGCTTTTGCCAAGCTCGCGAAAATGCAATCTGTCGGAATTGTCGGCAACCGTGCGCAGGTATTCAACTATCTTGTCCCATCGCGCCAGCTTGCGGTCTTCGCCGACTTTAAATCCAAGGAACTGTTCGGGAGTCGGAATGGCCTTCTGTGCGGCTCGAGCCTTCCAAAAATGACCGACCATCGCTGGCGATACAAGGACTACAGACAGGAGAGCTAAAAGCAGTATTCGACGCGGGATCATGGCGACATCCTTTCAATCAAAACCGAATCGTTCAGAGTTCAGCCTTCAGGCTGCCGGATCTGGAAGAGGGCAAGCTGAAGCTTGTACTCTGAACTGAGTGAGAGATAGTCGAACAGAAACGTGGATTATAGCCCTCAATACCGAATCAGAACAGGTTTATTGAAGACTCACGCTGCATTCAGGTTCAGCGTGCGGCTGACTTCGGGATCTCTTCGTAGCTTCCATATTTTTCCGTCGAGCAGATAATGGAGCAGTCCCGGCCACGCAAACATATAAGCAACCATTTGATTGGTAAAATCAGTGTTATTCCACCCGGGACTTTGCCGACCGAGGAAGTTCGGCAGTACGAATCTTGGAACTACATCGAACATGAACGCATAAAGAAGAGCAAACGCTATGTAGTACTGCACACGAGTATTCACGATTCCTGCGAACCCATATTTCTTTTTTGCATCCGGAACACGGTAGCGCTTGTGATTGTAATACCAGACGATGCCGTGATACTGAACGTTGTGATAGATCGTGAGAACCGCTACCACTCCAATCGCACCGAGCGGAGCCATCTGCACGTTCAACCCCAGGCTGTGATTCAGCGCGCCGGCAACTTCCTGGTAGCGCAAAGTAATGTAATGAAGCGAGAGAACTGCCGCGAACAATGTCAGCTTAGGAATATTGATCGGCAGGCCTTCCTTCAGTTTAACGATTTGCCGAATCAGGTATATAGCCGTCACAAGCAGCAATATGATGAAGAAACCAGTCTGATATACGGACACAATCTTGTTCATATATGCAGGCAGGTTATTCGCATCGCTAAAGAATGGCGAAAAGACCAGTTCTCTGCTGTCTTGCTCATGGAACGGCAGAGTCATGAACGGATACCAGCAGGCAATGTAAAAGAACCAGCGATCCATCCAATTGTCAATCGGCTGCACGTCGTTGTTCTTTTTCTTGTACATCGACATGAAACCGTAATGTTGTTTGACCAGATGATAATAGGCCCACAGCGAAGTAACGATTTCAAGCACATCGCCCAGCCCAGCCGCAATAATCGCCGGTCCAGCTACAATAAACGCGGCAATGCTCCACCATAGCAGTCGTCCGCGCCGTTTGAGCTCTTCTTTATCGAAATACGTTCGCGAGATGGTCGCGAAATTGTGGGTCTCGTCAAAAACAATTGCCCAGATCGGAATCAAAATCGCCAATGACACATGCGCCACCGAATAGAGCAAAAGGAAGGCGTAGCCAAATCCCGCACTGCCTATAAACCAGAACAAGTCTTTGTTCCGCGTCATTATCCATTTTGGCTGAAAGCTTGGCCCGCTTCGGACCAGATTTGATTCTTTTAAAATCGCTTCCTCGCCAACGACTTTAAGTGCTGTGCTCATCTCCAACCTGCGTGAGTGATATTTTGTTTTATTGATACGGGGATTAGGACTCGTTGGATCAATCTTAGCACGCACTTTTTCGCGAAATAAATCAAAAAATCCGGTTGACATTTAAGTAATCACTTAAGTATTATTCTCGTGCCCGAAAACTCTTATTCTCAGACACCCGGATGCAAGGGCGAAAATCAGAAATTATGAGTCAATTACAGCAAATCGATAACAGCACAGCGAACGAGGTGTTTCGCGCGGTGGCCGATCCGACAAGAAGGGCGTTGTTGGACCAGCTTCTCAAAGAAGACATGCCTGTGATGAAACTGGCAGAATCTTTCGATATGACGTTGCCTGCCGTGTCTCAGCATTTGAAGATGCTGCGCTCTGCGGGACTGGTAACAGAGCGGCGACAGGGACGACAGCGGATTTATCAATTAAATCCTGCTCCATTGAAAGAAGTTGTCGATTGGATAGCCCATTACGATCAATTCTGGCGCACCAGGCTAAATAGATTGGGCGAGCATCTGGCGAGGAATCCATGAAACGCAACCTGTTTTTCGAGGAAACTTACCCTTATCCGATAGAGCGAGTGTGGCGCGCGATTTCCGACAGCGCCGCGATAGCGGATTGGTTGATGCCGAACGATTTTCAACCGGTCCTAGGTCACAAATTTCAGTTCCGCAGTAAACCACAGCCAGGCTGGGACGGAATCGTCCACTGCGAGGTTATCGATCTGGATCCCCCGCGCAGGCTTGGCATTACCTGGAAGAGCGCTAATTCGGTGGACACGGTTGTGACGTTCACTCTTGAATCGGTTCCCGACGGAACAAGGCTGCGACTGGAACACACCGGTTTCAGCGGACTGAAGGCTGTAATGATCAGCTACATACTGGGCAGCGGCTGGAAAGACATCGTGCGCAAGCACATTCCCGCTGTTGTCGGTCGAATGCCTGAAGACAAACCAGCGCAGGATCTGGTGATGTAAAGATTCCAATTTCGATTGGAGGATTTCGTATGACGAAAGCAAAAAAGATGAGTTTTCCGGCCCGTTTGGAAAAGATGGGTGAAGGGGACGCGTGGCTGGGAATCTTAGTGCCTTTCAACGTCGAAGAGACTTTCGGAAGCCGAGCTCGAGTGTCGGTCAAAGGTACTCTGAACGGATTCTCTTATCAATCATCGATTTTCCCGGACGGTAAAGGCGCGCATGTGATGATGGTAAATAAAGCCATGCAGCAAGGCGCAAAAGCTGGCGCAGGAGATACCATCAAAGTCGAAATGGAGCTGGATGACGAGCCTCGCACAGTTGAGGTGCCCGATGACCTTCTGAAGGCCCTGGAAAAGAACAAAGCGGCCAAGGCCGCCTTCGAAAAGCTTTCTTATTCGAAAAAGAAACTCATGGTGGATGCTATAACCGGAGCCAAAAAAGCCGAGACAAGAGCAGCTCGCGTAGAGAAGACCATATCTACGCTCGCTGCTGGCTGATTCTGATCAATAACCAGCAATCATAAATAATAAACCTGGCCTACTAGGTAAATCTCTGTCCAAAGGAGCACAACGATGATATCAGCTTTGATTAAAGGGACTGTATTGGGTGGTTTGGTACTTTTCGTATGGAGCGCAATCTCATGGATGGTGCTGCCGTGGCGCACCTGGACTATGCACGGATTCAGCGACGAAAAAACGATAACCCAGGCTATTAAGACAAGCGTTCCGCAAAATGGGATCTATCTTCTGCCCGCAGAGCAGGACACGTCCGCGATGAGCCCGGAACAAAAGAAGGCGGCCGAAGAAAACATGATGAATCAAATGATGAACGGTCCGATGATATTCGCGTCGGTAAGACTTGGTCCGATGCGGCCGTTTGGGCTATCGCTCGGGATTCAGGTTTTGGGACAAATGGTTGGGGCGTTTCTGGCTACACTCCTTTTGCTGAATACCAGCATTCAGTCTTATGGCAAGCGTCTTCTGTTCGTTTTGGGAATAGCCCTATCAATCGCGATCATGGGGAATATCGAAAACTGGAATTGGTGGAGTTTCAGCACAATCTACACATTACAACAGATGGCGGATGTTCTTATTGGATGGTTCTTTGCCGGGCTCGTAATTTCGAGGATGGCCATACAAAAGCGACTGGCTACGGTGCCGAGTGCAGTAACCGCAGCCGCATAGGCGGCGGAACAAAGGAGTTTGACCAGAATCAAATCCGGTAAATCCGTTTTGCTGTCGTTTCCGTAAATGAAGTATGCGATGAGTAAACTTGACCGCTAATGGATCGAGTTCAGGATTAATGATGCTAGCTTCGTTCATCAAATTTTCAAATAAGGAAGGCAGGACATGGCAAAGAAGTCACAGCAAAAGAACACTGGCAGTAAACGTGGCCGAACTAAGATCAGCAAACTTGATAGACAGGCGCAAGAGATCAACGGCCAGGATATGAAGAAAGTTAAAGGCGGAGCTGCCAAGCCTCAAGAATTGGATTTCAATCTCCAGCAGATCCAGCAGACTCTTAACAGGGTTAACGAAACGGTTACAAACCTTTCGAGGAGCCAAAGTGACGCAGAAAAATCAGTTACGCAGAATCTCAGCGTTTAGCTTTTGTTCTGAAAGCTACTATAGTGAAAGGCTTGAAGGTATGGCTAACAACAACAAAACTAAAACAAGGCGGGTTAAAGTGCGGGATTTATCCAGCGCCGGAGAGAAGCTTTCGGCTAAGAAAATGAAAAATGTAAAAGGCGGCGCTAAGGACAAGAAAGATCAGAGCGGCGGAAATGTTAACCTGCTGGTTGCCTCTTCGCGTGACGCCAATCTGTTTAGCTGACGGTGCGCACCCAAAGGCATACGAAAAATAACAACTCGACTTGCAGCTATGCAATCTGATCCAGCAACACGAAATCGGAGACTGAAAAAACGGTGGGTTGTAGTCGCCATCGTGTTGCTGGTTGTCTCCTGGGTCGGCTATGACCTTTACGGGCCGAGATCAACGGATATCCGCTCCTTCGATCCTGACGAAGTTGCCAGGCTGGAAACCGCAATGTGGCGGTCGTATTACGCCAAAGAGCGGGTCAGCCTGTTCAACAAATTGTCAGAGACTCTTCGGATTCAATATCGCCTGCCGTTGGTCAGATCGAATACCGTAGCCTATCAGGCGGCGAAGGCGGCATTTGTGTTCAAGGAAGGACACAATCGCGCCGACTACGAGAAAGCTCTTCCCTATCTCATCAACTTCTATACAGAGATCAACAAAGTAAGTCAGACCAAATTCGATGTCGATAAAGTCGCAAGGCTGGAGGTTGAGTGGTGGATCATCCATCGCGAGCGAGCCAAACATGCGCCGGGCGACCTTGATCTGGCATTAGCTGAATTGCCTGCCGAGATTTACCACGTACCGGTACAAAACCTGATGGAGCACGCCCATTTACGAGCGGTTGCTATGACAATTCGCGACGACAAAGCGGACGCGGGCGGAGTGACCGAAGATGACTGGCGGCATATTGAGGAATTGTTGCATCAGTCTTATAAGTCGTTATTCAAGGCCATAAATAATTAAGACGACAGGTAAACCTTTCATTTTCCTATCGCGCTCAACATTTGATACGGCTTAACAATTTCAAAACTAAACGTTTGTCGATCATAGGGAGGAATGTCTAATAGGTCTCGGTCATTAGTAACCAGAAAACGAGCATGACCGGCTTGGGCAGTTGCCAAAAAAACGTCATCGTCACTATCCCGGCTGATCTTATATCGTTTCCCTAAATTTATATGAGTGACCGTCGACAATGTGCGCAGTCGATTGTTGAATCGTTCTATGCGTTCGGTGTTGACGCCGATGCGGTCTAATAATTCCAGGTACTCTTCGATCACGGGGGCAGTCACTAACAATTGCAAGCGACGCGCAATAAGCCACAAATCGAACACTCGAGAATTGACTGAGTTTCTTGTCTTGCTGAGGAAGAATGCGACAATGATATTGGTATCGAAAACAACAGGTATGCGATCTTTACGAGGCGGCAATGCGTTTTCTCTTTTCGGCGCGATGTCGACGTACCAACTTCACTGCATCTGCTGCTTTCAGGCCGCTTTTTTGCGCGTCACGTCGCATTTCATTTGTTAGCTTGACGTCTTCGGCTATATCCAGGTAATCGCGGACTAATTCGGCCAGTATGTCTGCTGGATTTCGTCGCGTTCGCCGGGCCTGCTGCTCAAAAGCTTGCCAAAGTTGAGAATTTTGTAACGTTTCCATCGTCATAGTAACTCTCCAAACTTCATTTTATCACCCTTCAGCCTTTACGCCAGCCAGAGATTCAAGGACGGTCAAAAGAGCTTGGGTGCCATCGTCGCCATGCCCGGACGCCTCCAAAGGCATCAAGAGTTGATTCACCAGCGACGCCCCTATGACAGGTACTTGCATTTCACGCGCAGCTTCACCTACCAGGCGCAGATCTTTCTGCTGAAGGCGCACCATAAATGCAGGGGCGAAATCGCGCTTCAGCATCTTGCGACCGAGAACTTCCAATGCCCAACTATTGGCGGCCCCTGCTGTCAACGCGTCCAGCAGTTTGTTCAAGTCAAGACCTGCTTTCGCTCCGAACACAAGAGCCTCGCTGACCGCCAGCAGATTGATCGCGACGACGATCTGGTTACAGAGCTTTGACATTTGTCCTTGCCCGGCGGCGCCCATATGTGTGATGCGTTTCCCCATCGCATGGAATACCGGCAGCGCTTGTTCAAACGCATTGGCGTCACCGCCGACCATAATGGTCAGAGTTCCTGCGATCGCTCCCGCCTGACCGCCGGAAACCGGAGCATCAAGCCAAAAACATCCACGCTCTGCGGCTTTGGCTGCGAGTCTGCGCGTTACTATCGGAGAGATCGTCGACATGTCGGCAATGATCAGTCCCGGTTTTGCGCCTTTAAAAACTCCTGAAGGTCCTTCCGCGACTTGCTCCACGTCGGCAGAGTCAGGGACCATTGTGATGACCATCTGGCAATTTGCCGCAACTTCCGCTGAACTGTCAGCAGGCTTCGCGCCTTCATTTGCCATCGCCTGAACTTTCTCTCGCGTCCGGCTGTAAACCGTTACATCAAAACCGGCCTTGATCAAATTCCTGACCATCGGCTGGCCCATTATTCCCAGTCCAATCAAACCTACGCGTTTGATATCCGAATTTGGGGCGTGCATCGGCGGAGTCCTCCATTGCAATCAAGGATTTGTAAGGCGGGAATATAACGTGATGCGGGATTGAGCGCCAGTCTATGGTGGATGCTTCTAGATCAAGAGGTTCGACGAGGACAAGCGTTTTGCCTGTAAGAAGTCAAACAGAGCCTGTCCTCTTCGAACATTTCGACTAGACTGATCTAGCAAGTATATTCGGTCGCGATTCGCACGCCCAGGAAAGTCTCGCCAGCCGACATCTCATCTATTTCAGTAATAGGAATTTCAATAATGCCGTGATCCTGCTGTTTGACCAGTGTCAATCGCGGTCTGCCTGATTCTACCTGATCGCGAGATATAAGCGAACTGATTATGATTGCCGCGCCGGTAATGGCGGCTGCTCCTAAAATTGCTCTGAGCATAAACTAAACCCTCCGAAGTGTGACCTTTCAAACCAGAACAAGCTGGTACCTGCTAAGATGTCGGTTGATTCAAATTGGTGCGATAAGGAATTTATCGGTACAAGACGACTGCGTCTTCAGTCTTTCTCTCGCGGCAGAGGGCTTTGAGGGCAAACGGACGCCGAAGCCTTGGCGGACCCCCAAAGGTTGATATCAACACTATGATTTGAGTTATGGGCGACCTTTCAAACCCGTAGAGGCGTGACGCTCATTCCAAACCGACAGGCAGAGTATAACCCAAATTCGGAAAATATAAGCAATCCTTTTTCTCAATCTACCTGTTCCGGTTGACCTGTTATCGCACTTGTCGGCAAAATCATAACAGCGAGACTCGCTCCCAGGAGGATAAGTGACTAACACTGCATCTTTAGAATTGACCGCCGAAGAAAGACAGCAGCTTGGCAATCAGGCGCTGCAGTTCGTTTTGAAATACTTTCAGGAATTCAGCGAAACACCGGTTCACCCCCAGGTTGACCCATCAGAGTTCAGACGCCGTCTCAACATCCCCTTGCCGATCGAAGGGGAATCTGGCGCAAAGGTGATCGATGATTGCGCGAACTTGATTGCACCGCTTGGACGAAGCAGCGGACACCCACGCATGTTTGGCTATGTCGCTTCTTCGGGTACATTCATCGGAGCAGTCGGCGATTTCATAGCTTCCATCCTGAATCAGAATGTTACCTCGTGGCGATCCGCTCCCGGACCAACAGAGATCGAGCACGTGGTCATAAATTGGACCAAACAGATTCTGGGGTACAACAGCGACGCGGTCGGAATTCTGCTCAGCGGCGGATCGATGGCGAATTTCGCGGCAATCTGCACGGCTATCAGAGCAAAGGCGGGAGTTGACATAAACCTCGAAGGTCTGAGGGCGCTGACAAAAGAACCTGTGATCTACGCTTCCGAAGCGGTCCATATGTCGATTCCAAAGGCGGCAGAGATGCTTGGTCTAGGTCGAAAAAGCGTTCATCTGGTTCCAATCAAATCGGACCACACCATGGACTCAGACGCATTGGACTTAGCTATCAGCACAGACGTCAAAGCGGGAAAACTGCCGATCTGTGTCGTGGCGAACGCGGGAGACGTAAATACCGGCGCGTTTGACTCTCTCGCAGACATCGCTGATGTCTGTAGTAAACACAACGTGTGGTGCCACGTTGACGGGGCTTACGGCGGTTTTGCGGCCCTTGCCCCGAGCGTCCGTCCGCTGTTTCAGTCAGTCGCCAGAGTTGATTCAATAACGCTTGATCCGCATAAGTGGCTGTTTGTGCCGATCGATGCCGGCTGCCTTCTAGTGCGCGATCCTGCTGCATTGCACGCCTGCTTTTCCCATGAAGCTGAGTACATAAAAGTAATCGGAGCCGACCAGATAACAGGATTCGCCTTCTGGGATTATGGGCCCGAGCTCACACGCCGATTCCGTGCTCTGAAAATTTGGATGACAATCAAGCAATACGGCGCAGCCGTCCTGGGTCAGGCAATTGAAGAAAACATCCGACTGGCTAAGAAACTGGGCGAGATGACCGATCAAGCGGAAGATTTTGAGCTTCTGGCTCCAGTCGGTTTAAGTATCACCTGCTTTCGATATGTTCCGACTGAGATGCGCAAAGATTTGACGTCGGACGATTCAGCAGTGAGATCAATCGCAGAAGAGAAACTTAACAAGCTCAACAGCGACATTATGGTCAAAGTCCAGCGAGGCGGCGAATCCTACATCTCGAATACTATGATCAATGGCAAATTCGCTTTGCGCGCCTGCATTGTCAATTATCGAACGACTGACGAGGACCTTAACGTCTTGCTGGACACCATCAGGCAAAAAGCATCCGAATGTCGCCCGGATTGACGGAACCTGCATTTGACAGGAATAATGTATGCGACTGAAGGGGGAGTGTTAAGCGGGTATGTCGTTGAATCTCATCCAGAATCTCAAGTTTGACGAGCGTGGTCTTATCCCTGCCGTTGTGCAGGATGACAAGACCAACGAGATTTTGATGCTGGCCTATATGAATGCCGAGAGTCTCCAGCAAACTCTCCAAACCGGCGAGACCCATTTCTGGAGCCGCTCGCGGAACGAGCTCTGGCACAAAGGCGGAACCTCTGGCAACACCCAACGCGTCGTTGACGTCCGTATCGACTGCGACAGCGATGCGCTGATCGTTCGCGTCAACCCTGATGGTCCAGCCTGTCATACGGGAGAGCAAACCTGTTTTTTCCGTGACATCACTCAGGCGGTCCCGGCCGCTCCTCAGCAAGGCGTGTCGCTGGTTAATGTCGAATCGATGGAGATCGGTATTCTGCTAAATAATCTCTACACCCTGATAGCAGAGCGAAAAGAGGAGAAACCTGAGGGATCGTACACGACATATTTATTTAATAGCGGTCTGGATAAGATACTGAAGAAGATTGGTGAAGAATCAGCGGAAACAATTATTGCAGCCAAGAATGGCTCGGCTAAAGAGATGTCAGCCGAGATTTCCGATTTGCTTTACCACCTGTTGGTTCTGATGGTGGAACGCGATGTAAAACTCAAAGACATTCAAGCTGAGCTCAGCAGCCGAGTTGGCCGAGCGGCCGATCCAAAATACACAGAAAATTCAAAACCGCATCAATAATGTTTGATACAACACCTTCAACTTACGAAAAATTTTTAAAACTCGCGCACGAAGGTAATCTTGTGCCGATTGTAAAGCGCATACCTGCCGATCTGCTTACGCCTGTACTGGCATACTTAAAAATTGAAAAGACCAGTCAATACGCGTTCCTGCTGGAATCAATCGAAGGTGGAGAAAAGATCGCGCGATATTCGTTCATTGGATGCGGACCAAATAAGATTCTTCGATCAAGAGACGGTCGCGTCGAACAGATCGAAGGCGAGACAATAACCCAACGATCAGAGCCATACCTGAGTGTATTGCGGGAACTATCTGACGCCTACTGGCCGGTTCATTCGACCGATTTACCTCCATTCACTGGAGGAGCGGTCGGCTATCTTGGCTATGACTCGGTCAGATGGTTCGAGCGAATCCCTGATAAAAATCCCAACGACCTCGGGCTTGACGATGCGGTGATGATGTTCTTTAACAACATCCTGGTGTTCGATCATGTGAAACACCAGATTTACATCATCGCCAATACATATACTCACAATAAGACTTCTGATCTCGAAGAAGAGTATCGCCAGGCGCTGCGTGAAATTGACAGGCTTCACGTTCTGCTGACTCAGCCGTTTGAAATTGAATTGCCGACGCCACCGGACGACAGTATTTCCGTTCGTTCAAATATGAGTCAGGAACAGTTTGAAACTGCCGTCTCGATTGCTAAAGACTACATAACGGCGGGTGACGCTTTCCAGATTGTCTTATCGCAAAGGCTCGAAACCAGACTTACAACTCATCCATTCCGCATCTATCGCGCGCTCCGGATGGTCAATCCTTCACCGTACATGTTCTATCTGAAGATAGATGACACCAGCGTTCTGGGCGCTTCCCCAGAGATGCTGGTGCGCTGCACCGGAAAGCGATTGGAATACCGACCAATTGCAGGAACGCAGCCTCGAGGAAAGACCGAAGACGAGGACGCTCAACTCGAAAAACAATTGCTCGCCGACGAAAAGGAATGCGCAGAGCACATAATGCTGGTCGATCTAGGCCGGAATGATCTTGGGCGAGTATCAAAATACGGCACTGTAAAAGTCGAAGAACTAATGTTCGTTGAGCGCTACTCTCACGTGATGCATCTGGTATCGGCGCTCAGTGGTGAGCTCCGCGACGGACTTGACCGGTTTGATGCTCTGGCTGCCTGTTTCCCTGCCGGAACTTTGACCGGTGCGCCAAAGGTTCGCGCGATGGAGATTATTGATGAGCTTGAACCCACGCGACGAGGTGTATACGGTGGCGCAGTGATGTATCTGGATTATTCAGGCAATCTGGATTCGTGCATCGCAATCAGGACTATGGTTGTGAAGGATGGCAAAGCATACATCCAGGCCGGTGCAGGCGTCGTTTATGATTCAGTGCCCGAACGCGAACATCGGGAATGCTTGAATAAAGCGATGGCGCTGGTGCAAGCAATCGAAATAGCCGAGCAGGAACTGTAGCGCAGGCTGCCGGCCTGCGCGTGCCTCCTGTACAAACCAGGTTTGGTGGAAAAGGGTTATGGATTCACCACAAAGAGCACAGAGGAAGCTATTTACAATATTAGCGATCGCGCTGCTGATAATGTGGTGCGCTGTTCCTGCTCTTTCGCAGAGGCGCGGTGCGACAAAAGAAGAATCTTTAAACGTCGAGGAACTCCGCAACCTGCAGGCAGTTATCGATACAACCGAAGGTCAAATAATCCTGGAATTCTATCCAGACGAAGCGCCCAATCATGTTGCTTCATTCGTAAAACTGGCGCGTGAAGGCTTCTACGACGGCACAACTTTTTTCCGTCTGATTAAATATGCGATCATTCAGGGCGGCGATCCTCTTACAAAATCTGCTGCGAACAAGGCACGTTATGGAACAGGCGGGCTCAATCGACTGAAAGCGGAATTCAACGACCATAAAAACGTTCGAGGTGCCGTCGCCGCAGTGCGTGTTCCTGGTCAGCCTAACAGCGCCGGCACACAATTCTTTATCGATGTTACCGACCAGCCACAACTCGACAAAGGTACTGACCGCTACACGGTTTTTGCGCACGTCGTTAAAGGTATCAACGTCGTCACAAAGATTTCTGAAGCGCCAGTAGACGACAAACAGATGGCGACCGAGCGAATAGAGATCCAGAAGATCACCATTCGGCCGGCGGAGCCTGTAAAAGAAGACGCAGATACAACGGTGACTGTCGCTTCCGCGAATTTCAAATACGAGCCCGATCCAATAACCCTGAGCGATGAAGAGTTAAAACATGCTCGGGCGGTGATCGAAACCAGCATGGGCAATATCACGCTGGAGTTTTATCCCGACAAAGCACCGCTGAACGTCAGGCATTTTCTGGCGTATGCAAAGGCCGGTTATTACGAGGGAACAGCTTTTCAGCGAATACTGTCGAATTCATTGATTCAAGGTGGCGATCCGACGTACTGGTCTGATGACAGTCCGAATCGCAAACGATATTGGAAAAATGACACAGTGAAAGCTGAGATGGAAGGCTCAGTCTTTGAGCCCGGAACTATCGGTCTGGCGCACGGCGACGATCCAAACAGCGGCTCGATTCATTTTTTCATAACTGCGGCACGTGCGGATCAGCTTGACGGAAAATATACAGCTTTCGGACATGTTGTCGATGGATTAGATGTAGTTAAAAAGATTGCAGCAGTCCCCGTCGACGGTGAAAGACCAAAAGAAAGAATCGATATAAAACGAATCACCGTCACTATTCCAAAATGAGATTGCGGAGCAATTATGAACTCCCCGGTTAGACGTTTAAGGCTGATTGTTGTTTTTTTGTCTCTTGTATTAACGACTTCAGGAAATCTGTCGTCGCTTTATTCCGCCTCGCCTTCTGAAGATTCGCAAAAGAAAACAGCGGAGCTTTTAAAACCTGCTGTGCCTGAGCCGGCGGCAGAAAGCTTTCTTCCTCTGGAAAACGGTAATTACTGGGTTTATCGAGGAACGGTCGAGGTAGCAAACGACCATGGCAGCACAACGAAATTCGATGCGAAAAGACGTGTCCAGATACTTTCCGCCAGGAAAGACACAAATCAGAACGTCTTTCAGATTAAGAATGAAGATCAAAACGGAACGAACCTGCTGACCTACGTAGTCCGGGGTTCGCGCGTCTATCAATTTGATGAATTCGACGCGCCGGGTTTCGAAAAAGCCGCTGAACTGCCTGCGGACAAGCTGCGTTACGTTTTTCCGCTGAGCCTGAAACAGCAATGGGGCGGCGTGGCTAAACGACAAAAAAATGACGGCATGTATTCATACGTTGTGGAAGCAAAGGAAGACGTCACCGTTCCGGCTGGAACATTTCACGACTGTTTCAGGATCGCATTCAGATCCATAGCCGACGAATTGGTCGAATGGTTTTCGCCCGGAGTCGGCATGGTGAAAAGCACCTATCATCACAATGGCACTGTGGATGATGAGTTGTTTGAGCTGGAAAATTACAACGTTAAGGGCAAATCGGCTGAGAATATGCCGAGGTAATAAGTGGCCAGGTCTTGCCTGAAGGTCTCGCAACGGTTAGTCTAAAGGATGATCGTTGCTAGACTGCTTGCGATAAAATAATCGAAACAACAGGCCTGCAATCAGATAATCGGTCAAGGTGTGCTTATGACAGTACTGGTCATAGATAATTACGATTCGTTTACCTACAACCTTGTGCAATATCTGGGCGAACTCGGCGCTGACATCGAAGTTTATCGCAACGATCAGATCACGATGGGTGAAATCGAATCTAAAGCGCCAAGAGGACTTGTGCTGTCGCCGGGACCGAAAACTCCAGCCGAAGCTGGAATAACAATGGAAACGATCAGGACTTTTTCCAGCAAAATTCCGATTCTTGGTGTATGCCTGGGTCATCAGGCAATGGGTGAAGTCTTTGGCGGTCGCGTGGTTCGCGCTTCGCAGATAATGCACGGCAAAACCAGCAAGGTGCTCCACGATGGACGCGGAGTATTTCGCGGTCTGGACAATCCATTCGATGCTACACGGTATCATTCGCTGGTGGTTGAGCGGACGTCGATACCGGATTGTCTGGAGGTCTCCGCAACGTCTGGCGACGGAATCGTGATGGGTATGCGACACAAACAGTATCCGTGCGAAGGAGTCCAGTTTCATCCGGAATCGATTTTGACCGGTCAGGGCAAGAAGATGCTGGAGAACTTTCTTAACTCTCTTGATGTACATTAAATTCTCGGGGAATGATGATCGATTGAGAAAGAAATCCTGAATCGGTCATCGATTATTTGAATGCTCAAAGAAATCTTAGTCAGACTTCTGGAACAGGGCGATATGACGCGCTCTGAATCCGCCGCCGTCCTGGAGATGATGATTGACGGCAAGGTGAATGATGTTCAGATTGCTGCAATTCTGACGGCGCTTTCCGTAAAAGGTCCAACCGTTGATGAACTGACGGGCTTTGCCGAGACAATGCGACGACACGCCGTAAAAATTCAAACCAAACACAAAGTTTTTCTGGACACGGCAGGAACAGGCGGCGACGGCAGCAAAACGTTCAACATCTCAACTGCTGCATCATTCGTGATAGCCGCAGCAGGTGTGCCTGTCGCCAAACACGGCAGCAAGGCCGCAACCAGCATCTCAGGCGCAGCGGACACCCTCGCAGCATTGGGGATGCGTATCGATGCGCCGCCTGAGGTCTCTGCCAAAGCTCTGGATGAAATCGGAATTTGTTTCTTGCTCGCACCGTTTTATCACCCAGCAATGAGTCGAGTCGGCGGCGTTCGGCGACAATTGGGAATGCAGACGGTTTTCAATCTGCTCGGACCATTGACTAACCCAGCGGGAGCGCCGCGCCAGTTGCTCGGCGTATTTTCAGATAAATATCAACGTCATGTTGCGCAGGCGCTGGCAAACCTTGGAAGCGAGAGAGCCTGGGTTGTGCGCGGGTATGACGGAATGGACGAGATTTCAGTCTGCGCTCGCACAAGAGTGGCTGAGGTCAAGAACGGCGAAGTCAGAATCTTCTACATTGAACCTGATCAGCTTGGACTAAAGCCCGTGAAACCGGCTGAGCTAGTCGGCGGGGATGCAGCGGAAAATGCAAAAATAGTTCGTGATGTGCTCACTGGTGAACGCCGCGACGGAGCACGTGATGCAGTTGTTGCGAACGCGGCAGCCGGATTGATTTTGGGTGGAATCACCTCGGATCTGGAACACGCAGTTGCTGAGGCTGGCGCGACAATCGACAGCGGAGCGGCTTATTCAAAACTACAGGCGCTGATCGAAATCAGTAATTCTTAGGTTTATGCCCGATATTTTGTTAGAAATCCTTCGGTCAAAGATGGAGCGAGTGTCGCAAGCGATGCAGCGTGCGTCGTTGCAGCAGGTGCAGACCGCCGCAGCGAAACGGATACAGACCCGCTCTTTCGCCGAAGCTCTGCGTGCGAACGAAGTCAACATCATTGCCGAAATCAAAAAAGCATCACCTTCAAAAGGAGTAATCCGAGCCGATTTTGATCCTGTGGCTATTGCCCGCGAATACGCAGAGAACGGAGCGGCCGCAATCTCTGTTTTGACTGAGCAGGATTATTTCCAGGGATCACTTGAATATCTAAAAGCAATTCGCGCTTCCCTGCCGATGATGCCACTGCTGAGGAAGGACTTCATCTTCGATCCGTATCAGGTTTACGAATCAGCGGCGGCCGGTGCAGACGCATTATTGTTGATTGTGGCGATGCTGAATGACCAGACGCTTGGCGATTTGTTGAAGCTAACGAATGAAATCGGCATTGACGCACTGGTCGAAGTACACGACGAAGACGAAATGCAGCGCGCAATCGCAGACGGCGCAAAGATCATCGGCGTCAACAATCGGAATTTGAAAACGTTCGTGACAACGCTTGAAACTTCGATCAGGTTGTCTTCTTTAGCGCCAAAGAATGCACTGTTAATCAGTGAGAGTGGCATCGAAACACCGGACGACATCGAAAAGCTGCGCAACGTCGGTTATCACGCTTTCCTTGTTGGTGAGTCATTGATGCGAGCTAAGAGTCCCGGCGAGGCCCTCGGCAATCTTCTGAATCGCTCTTTTACAGTGTGAGAGGGTGTTGTTGACGATGTCTATTATATTAAACCACGGCCCAAAGGACGACCCAGAATTCATTGATTTATTGAGCCTTGTCATTGATAACGTAGTTTGCCGCTCGTTACCGCAAGAGATCTACACTATTTATGTTCATCGGTGGTTCGATCATAAATGGCTCGAATTTTCTGGAATCGGTGTAGTACCGTTTGAATTTTATGTCCCGGGTATTTATTACCAGGAATGTGCTCTAGATGAGTTCTCACAGGATAAAATTACATTTCCTCCGTTTAATCCGAAAAGAATAATTGAAGAAAAACTCTTCGCTCGCAGCCAGTCGAACGCCTACCGCGAGGAGCCAGCCAAAAGAAAAATTCATTCGCCGGATAAAAAGCATAGCAGCTGGAACCTGCATAACAGGGTAGCCGACTTTTCTTCGTCGGCTGCGTTCATCTGGTACAGCTCAGAAACTCGCACGAATGACCGAGGCAGCATGATGGTTTATTCGGCGGAAGCCGGCACAGTGAAAACCTGGTTCGCTTCCTTTGCAAAACGGGATAAATGGAAATTGGATTTGGTGAAAGGTATTGATCGTCGTCAAGTTCTCGATTCAATAGAGCAAGAAGCGAGTCTCACCCATTAGTATGTCCGTAATAAAAGTTAAAATTTGCGGCATCACTAACCTTGAAGACGCGCTCGCGGCGGCCGATGCTGGCACGGATGCGCTCGGATTTAATTTCTATCGAAAGTCGCCGCGATATGTCGAACCGTTAGAAGCACAAAAAATCATTGAGCAATTACCGCCATTTGTTGCTGCGGTGGGTGTTTTCGTCAATGAACCTGAACCTCAACGAGTTGCAGAGATGGCATCGCAGCTAAAATTGAATGCGATTCAGTTGCACGGTGACGAATCGCCCGACTATTGTGCACAGCTTAATGACTGGCGGATCATTAAGGCTTTGCGGGTATCTTCGACTTTTAAACCTGAACATCTCTCGCATTACGCTGTGGGTGCAGTGCTGCTGGATGCATATAAAGACGGCGAATACGGTGGCACCGGGGAAGTATTTGCGTGGGACGTTGCAATGGAAGCGAAACGGTACGCGCCGATTATTCTTGCGGGTGGTCTGAACCCGTCGAATATCGAACAAGCGATAAAAACTGTGAATCCATACGGCGTCGATGTCGCCAGCGGTGTGGAATCTTCGCCGGGTAAGAAAGACAGGAATAAAGTTCGAGAGTTTGTAGTTAAAGCTAAGTCGGTTTAGCTGGAGAACGCATTGGAGACAAAAAGGGAGACAGCATTACCGGACGAGCGCGGACACTTCGGCCGCTATGGCGGTCAGTTTGTCCCAGAGACGCTTATGCATCCACTCGAGCAATTGCACGAGGCATACCTGGCTGCGCGTGACGACGCATCTTTTCAGGAACAGTATAAATCTCTGTTAAAGAATTATGTAGGTCGCCCAACGCCGCTCTATTTCGCCGAGCGGCTTACAGCGCATTGCGGCGGTCCGAAGATCTATATTAAACGCGAAGACCTCAACCACACCGGCGCACACAAAATCAACAACGCTCTTGGCCAGGCGCTGCTAGCCAAGCAGATGGGCAAAACCCGCATTATTGCCGAAACCGGCGCTGGGCAACACGGGGTCGCTACCGCTACGGCCTGCGCTCATCTGGGACTGCAGTGCATTGTTTATATGGGCACTGAGGACATGCGACGACAGGCACTGAATGTTTTTCGGATGCGTTTGCTTGGGGCCGAAGTAATCGGCGTGGAAACCGGTAGCCGCACATTGAAAGACGCGATCAACGAGGCGCTACGCGATTGGGTAACGAATGTCGGCGATACTTTTTATGTGCTGGGTTCGGCGCTCGGTCCGCATCCCTACCCGATGATGGTTCGCGATTTCCAGAGCGTCATCGGTCGCGAAGCTCGCGCACAAATTCTGGAAGCCGAAGGTCGCTTGCCAAACGCGATCGTAGCCTGCGTCGGCGGCGGTTCGAACTCCATCGGCATTTTCTACGATTTCATCAAGGACGAATCCGTTCGTCTGATCGGCGTCGAAGCAGGCGGTCGGGGCGACAAACTAGGTGAACACGCCGCGCGATTTCACGAAGGCGGTGGAGGTAAATTCGGCGTTTTGCAAGGCACAGCAAGCTATGTCCTGCAGGATGAACGCGGACAAATCGCGGCAACTCATTCGATTTCCGCTGGTCTCGATTATCCAAGCATCGGACCGGAACACGCTTATCTCAAAGATGCTGGTCGGGCAGAATATACCAGCGCTTCGGACGACGAAGCATTGAACGCTTTTCAGTTATTGTCAAAATTGGAAGGAATCATTCCGGCACTCGAAAGCGCACATGCTGTTGCGCATACATTGCAGCTCGCGCCTACAATGCGACAGGACGAGATTATCCTTGTAAACCTGTCCGGTCGCGGCGACAAAGATGTGCATACCGTTCAGGAACACATGGATTCGACGGCGGAGAACCGATGACCTTAATTAACGAACGCTTCAAATCACTTCGTGAGAAAGGTCGCGGATTTATTCCGTTCATCACTGCTGGCGATCCTGATCTGGATACGACGCGAAGATTGGTTATCGGTCTAGCTAAAGCAGGTGCGGACGTGATCGAGCTCGGGGTTCCGTTCTCTGATCCTATGGCCGACGGCCCGGTGATTCAGCGTGCGAGTGATCGAGCGTTGAAAAATAATTTCGGTCTCGCAGAGATTTTGAATCTGGTCGCAGATTGCCGCAAAGAGAGTGATGTTCCGATTATCCTGTTTAGCTATTTCAATCCTCTTCTGCAATATGGGTTGGAAAAGCTGACTGCGGACATGAAGTCGGCAGGCGTGGAAGGCGTTCTCGTAACCGACTTGATTCCTGAAGAGGCAGACGAGTTTGTGCGGCTGTGTCGTGCAAATGACCTCTGCAATATCTTTCTAATAGCGCCGACCAGTACCGATGAGAGGTTACAACTTGTCGCGCGTCACGCTTCCGGCTTTGTTTACGCGGTCTCTCGTACGGGAGTAACCGGCGTTCAGCAAAGCGTCTCATCGGCAGTCGCGCCTCTGGTCAGTCAGATGAGGCGATACACTGATTTACCTATTGCGGTGGGATTCGGAATATCAACGCCAGAGCAGGTAAACGAAGTTTGGGAAGTCGCCGACGCGGCCGTCGTCGGCAGTGCTATAGTCCGCGAAATCGAGAGTAGCATCGAACGCGATTTGAGTCAGCAGGAGTTGATTGATTCGGTGATCCATCTTGCCAAATCACTGTCAGCGGGAAGCGACAAGATGGCAAAAACCAGCCAAAGTGACTAAAATCTAATTGAAGGTTTGTCGACTTAGATATAGATCGGTCTTTTTAGCTCAACAAAGGCGGAGGATTTCTTGGACATTGAGGACTGGCGTAAAGCGATTGACGATATTGACGAACAGTTGGTCGTGCTGCTGAACAAACGGGCCAACTGCGCGATCGAAGTTGGTCGGGTTAAACGCGCCCGCGGAATCGAAATATATCAGCCCGATCGCGAGCAACAGGTCATTCGCCACGCTAATTCTGTAAACCAGGGGCCACTGGACGAAGCCGCGATCAGACGGCTGTTTGAGCGAATAATCGACGAATCGCGCCGCGTCGAGCGAGTAATTGTTGCGCAAGAGGAAGAACGACAGTTGCAGATTGAGATTGAGCACACGTAGAGCCGCCGAACAGCTCAATCCGAAAGTTCATTAGAGTTTTTGGAGAAACCATGATTATCGTAATGGAAGAGGGCGCATCTGAAGGTCAGATAGCCCAGGTTGTAGACAGACTGGTCAAACTAGGGTTCGACGTCCATCGCTCTACCGGAGAGCGCCATACAGTTCTTGGCGCTGTAGGTGCAAGAGATGTCGATTCCCGCGATTTTGAGTTGCTGGAAGGCGTCCACGAAGTCCTGCGGATTTCCGTACCTTACAAACTTGCCAGCAGGCATTTCAAACCAGAAGGCACAAAGATTCGTGTCAAGGATCTGGAGATCGGCGGCGAAGAAGTCATAATGATGGCTGGCCCCTGCACCATCGAAAGCGAAGAGCAGGTCGAAACGATAGCCGACTACGTAGCCAAATGCGGAGCTCGTGTTTTACGCGGCGGCGCATTTAAACCCCGCACATCGCCTTATTCTTTCCAGGGAATGGGTGAAGAAGGTCTGCGATATTTGCGCCGAGCAGCAGACCGTCATGGCTTACTGGCCATTTCAGAAGTAATGGAATCATCGCAGATTCCGATGTTCCTTCGCTACGTTGATATTCTTCAGGTTGGCGCGCGCAATATGCAGAATTTCAATCTGCTGAAGGACCTTGGTCGCATCAATAAACCTGTGTTGCTGAAACGCGGTCCGGCGGCAACGATAGAAGAAACCCTGCTCTCTGCCGAATACATTCTGGCCGGTGGAAATCATCAGGTGATCCTCTGCGAACGCGGTATCAAGACTTTTGAGACCTACACTAGAAACACTCTGGATATTTCAGCTATCCCGGTTTTCCACAAGCTTTCGCATTTACCCGTTGTTGCTGATCCATCCCACGGAACTGGGCGAAGAGATAAGGTAGTTCCGATGGCTCGCGCCGCATTCGCGGCCGGGGCGGATGGATTATTAATAGAAGTACATCACTCACCGGAAACTGCATTGTGCGATGGTGCGCAATCGCTGCTTCCTGATCAGTTCGAAAAGCTGATGGACCAGTTGGGTATGATGGCGCCAGCAATTGAACGAACGATAGCAAAACCGGTTGCGGCTTAAATGTAGCGCAATCTTTCCAGATTGCGCCGTAATTCAGCATTAAGTCATTCGAAATCGGCATACGTTTGTCAGCGGGCGCAATCTGGAATGATTGCGCTACAAATATGAAAATTACTCGACTCAATCACGTCCAGATCAGTGTTCCAATCGGCAGTGAAGATGAAGTGCGTCGGTTCTATTGCGACGCTCTCGGACTGAAAGAAATTCCGAAACCTGAACCATTGATCAATCGGGGCGGACTCTGGCTGGAAATCGGCGACCTGCAAATCCATTTCGGAACCGAAAATATCGATGATCGAGCAGCTTCAAAACGACATGTAGCCTTCGAAGTAACAAACCTTCATCAGGCCAGAGCAACACTCGAACAGAACGGCATCAAAATCAAAGATTCAATTCCCATAGCCGGATATGATCGTTTCGAAATCCGCGATCCATTCGGCAATCGCCTGGAATTCATGCAGCGACACTGAAAAACGAATGCCCCAGAAAATCAACAGTTCTACGATAACTTCGCGATTCCCGCGCATCTGTATCGTAGGCGTTGGGTTATTGGGCGGATCGTTCGCGGCCGCACTAAGAGCGAGAGGTTATCGTGGGCAATTGAGCGGTTACGACGTGCGACCGCTTGAACCGTTGATCTCTCGTGGATTGATCGATAACGAAGAACAGAGCTTTGATCGCAATGAAACTTGCAATGCTGACCTGATTTATCTGGCCGCACCCATCAATAAGATAATCGAGTTCCTTAAAACAAAAGGTCATCTATTTAAACCCGGCGCGATTGTCACTGACACTGGCTCGACAAAACGCGCAATTGTTTCTGCCGCTGAGCACGTTATCAAAAACGCGACTTTCGTCGGTGGCCATCCAATGGCCGGCAGCGAACATACTGGCGCCGATTATGCAGATGCGCAGTTGTTCTCTGGCGCTACCTACATTCTGACTCCGTCGGCCACAGAACAGCTTTCTGATCTCGAAACTCTGAGTCGTTTTCTTGATGCGCATCCTGTCATCCTAAGCCCTGAAGACCACGACCGAATGGTGGCGCTTATCAGCCAGGTGCCACAACTGCTCTCAACTGCATTGGCTGCGAATGTCGGATCTGAGTCTGACCACCAAATCCTATTTAATCTTGCGGGTAACGGCTACCGTGATATGACTCGGCTGGCCGCCAGTCAATGGAGCGTCTGGGGCGATATCTGTGAAACAAACGCTGACAACATCGCTGCTGGACTCGAGAAGCTGATTGCCTCCCTTACTCATTTGCGCACTGCTCTATCCAGTGGAGATGGCAAAACCGTATCTGAATGCTTTCAACAGGCAAACGAATCCGCTACGCTCTTCCGTCAAACAAAAATAAAACCGTTCTCTAAACAAGCAAATTTCACCACAGAAAACACAGAGAGCACAGAGCATGGAAATTAATGATATTACCGGCTCGGTCGTTGATGCAGCTATAAAGGTTCATTCGGCCCTAGGACCAGGTCTGCTTGAGAGCACTTACGAGGTTTGCCTGAAACACGAATTGATTAAACGTGGACTGAAATGTATGTCGCAAGTGGCGATGCCGGTTGTTTATGATGGTGTTGAGATCGAAACCGGCTACAGGATTGATCTTTTAGTCGAAGACACTGTCATTGTGGAACTGAAATCAATAGAAAAAATTATGTCAATTCACGAAGCGCAATTACTGACCTATTTGAAACTCAGCAGGAAACGAGTTGGACTGCTAATCAATTTCAACGTCCGCTTCCTTAAAGACGGCATCAAGCGATTGATAAATGATTAAATTTTCTCTGTGCTCTCTGCGTCCTCTGTGGTGAAAAATATCTTAATTTCCGTTCACTTATTCATAAATTCGAAGTAACATACCTTCTGCACTCAACGTAAAATCAATCCAGACCGATTCGCGCCAGTACTATGAGAACATTCGTCATCGGTGATGTTCATGGTCGTCTCTGGTTGCTGAAGCAGTTGATTGAAGGATCAGGGATCGATACAAAAAATGATAAAATCGTCTTCCTGGGCGATCTGATCGACCGGGGTGAGAATTCCCCTGGCGTCGTCGAATACGTCACTAAACTTAAATCAGAAAATCCTAACGTCATAACTCTTCGCGGCAATCACGAGCAGATGCTGCTGGACTTCATCGATAACACCGATATGAGCTGGCTGCATCCTTCGAACGGCGGCGCGAGGACTCTTGCCCAATACGGAAGCCCCGTCGAAGGAGACGACGGCTTTACCAATCTGAAGATCCCTTCTCACCATATTGACTATTTCCGATCTACGATTTTCTTTCACGAAGATAAAGACGCTATCTACGTTCACGCCGGACTAACATTGGGCGTTCATCCGTCGAAAGAAGATCCTCGTAAATTATTGTGGAGTCGCAACCAGGAGTTTTACGACTACTATGATGGGAAGCTCTGCATCTTCGGTCATACCCCCACGCGCTGCATTAAGAATGGAACGTTCCGCCACGCTCACGATATCTTCGTCGGCAGGAAAGCAATAGGTATCGATACAGGTTATCGAGACGACGATCCGCTCTCCTGTATAGAGATAGGAACCCTGACGGTTTACCAGAAGTTCTTTGAAGGCGGAGTTTCGTCTTATAAAGTGAAACTCAACTGATTCAGAACTAATCACCAGCAATCATCTCTGGTTCTTCCTGATGAGTCTGAGTATGATGCCCTGCGTGGTGAACACCGCCGCCGCAACCGCTGCCGACATTCTTGGTCGGTAACGCTCTGGCGTCGATCACAGGCAATCGCAGGCTGTGTTTCGTGGTCTTTAGCGGCACGGGCTTTCCGTTAGCCCAAACTTCGTGACGACCTACATTCTTGTACCAGTCTGCGGTCGTTGCGGTCATTCTCATGTTCTCGATGATCTGTCGCCAGCCGACTCCGGTGTTATACGCGCAGAAGGAAATCTCGCCTTCCTGTGTTCCGTACGGTATCACGCACATTTCAGTGCGGCGGAAATCGTAAACGAACAGATCCTGGAACCACATTCCTTCAATACAGAGGATTCGCCACGGGTTTTCATCGCGACGATTCTTCATTCGATCATTCTTGTCGGAATTCGACGTGGTCGCCGCCGGTTTGAACAGTTGAATCAAGTCGCTGATCGGGAACCCTTCTGGCGCTTTGCTCGGATCGTAATTGCGCAGGATAGCCATCCCAAGCTGTGCCGCAATCACGTTTCGACTGCGAGCAGTGTCGGTGATAATCGCCACGTCCTTAATGAACTGCTCGTAGTTAAAGAATTTGTAGAGCGGACAGTATTCGCCCGTATTGCGATTCACGACCAGCAGCGTAAAGATTCCGCAGTTTGGATGGCAATTGCACGCCGACCATCCCCAGGGAGCGTCAGCACCCTGCAACATATCCATCACGCTGGTGAAAGCGCTGAATGAAGAGAGTGGGAACCAATCGCGCATCGGCTCGATTCCACCGTTCAGTTGCTCCCTCAACTCGTGAGCCATCCCGGCCAGCGTGTATCGATGCTGGGTTCGCTCTTCATCGCTGATGTCTTCGTCGCGTCCGGTGAAGGATACCGGTTGAAAAGCTATTGTCTGAATTTTGTCGATGTTCTTGACCGCAAATTCGACTATCTTGCCGATTCGGTGATTGTTGATCGTGTTGACGATCGTCACCACCAAAGTCGTCTTCATTCCGACTTCGGCCATATTCTCAATCGCCTGCAACTTCACATCGAACAAATTGCTGATGCCGCGATGCTCGTTAACGTCGTTGCCAACTCCGTCAAATTGCAGGTAAGCGCCGTGCAGACCAGCTTCATAAGCTTGGCGAGTAAACTCTTTATCCTGAGCGAACCTGATTCCGTTTGTTGCCGCCAGGATTCTGTAGAAACCTATCTTCTTCGCATATGCGACCGACTCAAGGAAATGCGGTGCAAGCGTCGGTTCGCCACCAGAAAAGAGAATGATCGACTGACGACGAGGCTTAAAGGAAACCGCTCGATCCAGAATCGCTTTCACATCCTCGAATTCCGGTTCGTGAACGTAACCGACCTGGTTTGCGTCCATAAAGCACGGGTTGCACATCATATTGCAGCGGTTGGTCAGATCAACTGTCAGCACCGCTCCGCGACCATATTTAATGTTCGAAGCTCCGTGATGGTGGACATCTTCGTCATCTGAGCATTTGAAATCGCGACCGAAAAAGAGCCCTTCAATTCGGCGTGTGAAATCCGGATCAACCGACATTACGTCTTCGATTGTTCCATGTTTCGGGCAGGTCTTTCGCATGATGACCTTGCCGTTCTCTTCCAGGATGTCTGCTTTCAGCTCGCCGGGATTGTCGTTGATCAGAGAGCTCAGCTCAGTCTCGCCGCTGATAATGGAATCGCGAACTTCCTTAACGCAGCGCGGGCAAAGACTGTCGGTCTTTCGCGGAAAGCCGAGAGGAGGAGCAGTTCGCTCGTACGATTTCAACAGTTTTCCAGGAGCCCATTTCGGCTGGATCGTCTCGCCTTCAGGGAGTCGAGTGTTGACTACCTGAAAAGTGTTCCAGGCGATGTTAGCCAGCCCGGAAACAATCTTTGACCCAGCAAGAGAGCGCAACGGTGATTTTTTGTCGGATGACGGATTTCCCAAGTTATGGTCCGTATACATTCTTTAAGCCTCTTATGATTCCTGTTTGGTTAAAAAGAGCCCAAACTCCTGCCATATTAAACTCTTATCGGACATACAAAGTAGATGATAATACTCGGTTAGATGGAAAAGACAAGCGAATATTTGCCTGTTCGGTACAACGGCCTGCCAGTCTGTTGCCCGGTTATCGGCCAGTTCTTAACTTAGTCTCCCAGAATGGCCGTTTGTTATACACCTCGGTGGTGACATCAATTGGCCGAATTGAAGCATTTCATTGAGGTGTCACGCCACGTGTCACAGCGGTAGTCATTCATAGTAATGAACTTACAGAACTGTGACAAGTGTGACAGCACTTGGCCACATTTCACGGCCACTGACCGGCAACGCAGGACACTCAGGCAGCCAAGCGCGGTAAAGATCGCTAACGGAATCAACAGACCGGCTTCTTTTTACATTGCGACTGTGACATCAGTTGGCCAGCGAATCGCTGGTACGCTGAGGTGTCACAGTGTTACCGACAGAAACTAAAGAACTTACCGTGCTGTGACAGGTGTGACAGCACTTGGCCAAATTCGAACGCTCTCTCCCGTATTGCAGAGATCAGGCTGCAAGACGAGTCGAGGAGCATTGTTTACGCATCTAGACATAAATTTACAGGATCGCGAATTCCGACATTAAAGGTTTTGCCATAAGCTTAATCAATTCAACAGATTGCAACTGGTGTGACCGGTGTGACCTTCATTGGCACAAACTGGAAATGCGACGCCTTCAACCATTCCGAGTTTTCTGTAAACAAACCGACGATTTTCTTGCAGGTTCCGGAGATTTCGCTTATATTTCACTTATGAAGGAGGTTGGGTTGTGGTTGCAATTGTCAGAGTCGGAATGGCCGGATGGGCGTATGATGATTGGAAAGGCGTCGTATATCCGCGCGATTCAAACTCCAAATTCGATAGGCTGGGTTACATGGCCCGGTATTTTGACACAGTAGAGATCAATACGTCTTTCTACGCACCGCCATCAGACAAAAGCACGAAGGAATGGCTTAAGCGAGTTGAATACAACCGGCTGTTCAAATTTACAGCCAAACTTTATCAAGGCTTCACTCACAAACCCGGGATGGGGACAAAAGAGGACGAATTCAAATTCAAGCAATCCATGGAGCCTTTGATTGACGCTGGCAGGCTTGGCGCAGTGGTCGCGCAATTTCCATGGTCATTCCAACGTTCACCCGAGAATCGAAAATACGTTGATGCACTCTTGGAGCGCTTTAAAGATTTTCCCCTTGTTTTAGAAGTAAAACACTCTTCCTGGAATGAACAACCGGTTTATGAATCCTTGGAAAAACGGAGCGTGGGATTTTGTAACATCGATCAACCGTTGTTTGCCGGTTCTCTGGAGCCGTCATCGTTTATAACATCGCAGATCGGCTACATTAGAATGCACGGCCGCAATTCCAGGAGCTGGTTTCAAGTTCAACCTGGTGACTGCTGCAAGCATGACTATTTTTATTCCGAAGAAGAATTAAAGCCGTGGATTGAACGCATTCGCAAAATGAAAGATTCCGCAAACGAGATCTATGTGTTGATGATCAACACCTGCAAAGGACAAGGAATGGCGAACGCGCTACAGATAAGGGCTGCGCTTGAAAATCGAAGAGTCAAAGTTCCGGACCTTCTATTGAGCGCATTTCCTCAATTAAAGAAGATTGCGGAATCAACAGCGTTAGAGCCTCGATTGCATGACGTGGCCTAGGCATCTTGCCTGTGTTTGTCTATTTACAGACCGGTTGCTTGGGACGTGAGAATCGCGCGGAGCGACGAATTGATTGTCAATGTTTCGGTGCTGGCGTAAAATCGCACCGTCATCACCAGAAAATCCTTTGTCGATTTCCTCCGGAGATTCTAATGAACACAAGCTACTGCCAGAACTGTGGTCGCGTAAATTCAGACGCACAGTTTTATTGCGGCACATGCGGTAATCCGTTGCCTAACCGATCAACGCTGAATCAGCAGGGCTCAATTCCAGCAGCATCATCCGGCACGCTGGAACGAAATGCGATTTTGGTATGTTGCGTATTATCACTTCTTGTTTTCTTTCTTCCATTGATGACCATACAGGTTCCGATTGCTGGAGCACAGGATATCAGCGGTTATGATGTTTTTTCGAAGGTGAGCGATTTCAATGACAGATTGCAGCGAACAAATTCATATCCAAGTCCAGCTTTTTCCTCCAGCTCGACCGGAAACAGTCGGCACCCGGATTTACCATTAAGTATGGAGGTAGGGTTTTTAGTACCGTTTTGGTTAATAATCTCGTTCATCTCAGCAGCAATCGGTTTAATAACTTCGTTTAAAAGCATTTCCGCTTCGCGGATTATGTGTTTGATGGGGGCCTGTTTTTCAGCCGCGGCGATTCTGCACATTTCCATCATGAATTCCGATATTCACTCCTGGATAGCGCAGTCAATGGAAGAAACCAGTCGCAATCTGGCTAATAATCCTTTTGCCGGTTTGGCCGAAGGCCTTGGCGCGATACTCGCGACTTCTTTTCAGATCAGGGCCGGCTGGGGCGCGTATGCACTTCTCGTTTTATTAGGATTGGCTGCTTTAATTGGTTTCTCGCGCGTGCTTTCGCGTTTAAAGGTCGTTCCGACGTAGCGTAGGCGTCTCGCCTGCGCTTTTAAAAGAGAAGTTTTATTCATATTGTAAGGAAGCATTTTTCTTAAATGCGCAGGCGAGACGCCTACGCTACGAATTTTGCGCTTGCCAAATTGGAAATGGGTGGTAATCTCGGGCCAAGACCATTTCGGCCGCTTGATGTTCTATTAAATTCGGAATACTTCTTTTTGTAAGCTTCGGAAAAGGCGGCAGATGATCCTGAAATATGATTTAGGTAATGGAGGATGGGCTCTGGCACAAATCGTTGACGACAGTATTAACTATCTATGTGGTTACACTTAATTGCGAAAGCACTGGCAGTTATTGGTCCACTAATGGCGGCCGTTGGAGCAGGTTTGCTCACCTACGATATAATGCGAGGTCCAGTTAGATGGTACGATCAATATTTCTTTCATCGAGGTCGGCTGAACGCAATGAAACGACTTCACGACTCAAATGAGGCGCTTATAAAATCTTTGCCTCCCTCGGTGTACCCGGCAGACGAGATTGAACGGATGGGCTCGGAGGCAACCCAAAAGTATCAGCAAGAGGTGCTGAAGCAAGAAGAAGTGACATCACAAACAGATCTCAAAGAACGTGAGCGGAGTTTAAAACTTGGGTTATATGGGATCGGACTTGTCGCTATTGGAAGTCTTTTTCAATCAATTGCCGCCATACTCGGCTAGAGATAATACTTTCCTTTCAAGATTCTCGCAAAGCTCTCGCCGAGAGATGTCAATGAAATTACTGATCGCACCACCGACTCTGCGTGCATGATGAGAGTGATGTGCTAAGGGACAAAAGAAACCCTTAAGAATCCGGCGGTAACGTTGTTGGAACTGATGGACGGCCGCGAATTAAGCTCGGTCGCTTTTATGGATGAGCTAGGCGAACAGCACAAGGTCATCCGGTGGAGGTCAAAAGGTTCACTTCGAACCACAGGACTACGAAGACTCTGACAATGAAGATAGTAAAAACTCAAACAAAAGATAATTCAAGTGAACCCCTTATTAAGGTATTCGAAAACGTCTTAGGAACTTTTAGTGATTCTGCAACCTATAAAGCCAAACCGCCAAAGGGCCCGCCTGAAGAGCTCCCTACTCTCAAAGACGAGGAGCTTGATGCCTTGAAGCTTCCCGTTTTTCAAGATGGTGGAGCTTATCATGAGATTGAACTAATTGAAGATCCTGACCCAATCGAAGTAAAGCTTCCAACCGCCGATAATCTTACAGACGTGAATATCTGCGGAATCGATGGCAGCAACCAGAGAATTGATCGTTCATCCTTCTATTTCATCTTAGCACGCGCCGCAATAGTTGAATTCCGGTATTCGATAAACAACGCGAAACCATATTTCTATACGCGTACTCGGAACGCGGGTGCTGTGACATGGGTGGACGGCAACGTCTTTAGCGAATCAATAAAACTATTTACAAAAACCCCAGCAAAACAGGAAGATACGGTCAACATTCTGAAAGACGTCGAGGAATTGGGGGATAGACCTCTTCTTATGCGATACACTCCGGACACGGTTGACAAGAGTCCGAGTTCGCACGCGCTCGGTTGGGCAGTAAAGCTACAGCAGACGTTAGAGCTGCTATGCATCAAGGATGTTCTTACTGATATCAGAACTGTTTGTATAAAAGATGGGCCGCTCTTTTCAACCAGCGTTTCTCCGTCTGACACACTGGAAGGTCTTGCTCCCATCTTCGCCTGGAATGACCAAGTGCTAATCGCATGTTCAAAGCGTGTAAAGGACTCGTCATTACTTGTTGAAGCGTTGCTCGGAAACCAGGCTTTACGAGAGCATTGGTTTGCAGGCCAGAACCTGAACGATGCTTCCCTTAAAGCTGTCGCTACAGATTCGTTGTTACTACCACGTATATTGAATCCGGGGTTTCGTACACCGCTCATGGCTGCCGTCCCCATTGCGCGAAAGCTAATCGTTATACAGGAGCCGCGTCTCATGCCGCTTAGTTGTTACTACTTAAGTCGACATCGGCCCCACACGTATATTCGGGTCGAGATTCCGAAGTTCATGTATGACCAAAATAAGGATACAGTAGACGAGGCGATATCATTGGTCGCGTGGCAACATGAACTCGGTCATCGGGCTCCTTTGGTACAGCTCGCCTCCGATAATATGTGCCAGTTACAAGCCGAGAAACTTATCTTAGAGAAACAGACGACAGCCGCGTTATTGCGTCAAGGGCTCGAATTTCCAGAGGAATACTGACAAAACTTATGACTGATAAAAATGTAAAAACCGTTGGCCGGCCATATCACGATTTAAGCAACCCTTTCACGGTAGATGAGGGGGGCGCGTTTGCCGAATACATAATTCAAGACCCGGACAGTATGCCGGAGCTGGCGCTTGGAGCGAACGTCATTATCAAAGACAAACGAGTGAATCATGAATGCTGGATTGCGGGTCGTGTCGTAGGACTTCGGGCAATTTCACCTTTCAATCCTGACCGAGAAAACATGCTTTATTTAGAGGACGAACAGATCGACCCCACAAAAGTTCTTGATGAGGTTACAGGACCACATACGCATCAACCAATGGTTATAAGAGTAAAGCTAGATCGTGAGCTTATGCCAAACGCGGATACTGCCGTACCACGATTCGAGACGGTACCAGTTCAGCGTCCGCCATCTGCGCTGAGTCGGATGATGTTCCCAGAAATTATCCCCATCGAAGGCAATGTTGCGCCTTCGCTTCAAGAAATTCTCGAAATCAAAAGCGAAGGCATTCCTTTGGGAGCTGTGGGATTCGGAAACACTCCATATGAGAGCAACGGAACCTTTCTCAAATACAAGTGGGACGTCGACAGGCTTGTTAACAAGCACGTTTTTATAGTCGGTGAGAGCGGATCAGGCAAGACCGTGTTTCTGAAAAATCTCGCATATGAGTTGCGCAAGCACAACCCCAATACGCGCATTATCCTTACCGACGTGCAGGGCGATATCACTCAGCTGCTCCTTCAAGATGTTGCTGCGCCGATTCAACCACGCGGCTGGCAAACAAAAGTTGAAAGCGAATCAGTCTTTGATGCTATCAAACGTTTGGAGAGATTTCGGTTGGTCATTCCCGCACGCAGAAACGGCAACTCAGCCGAAATTGTTGCGCTTAAGGCTCTTGCCCAGCGACGAGGTGTAACCGTTAGTGAAATCGGATTACGACTGCAAGATTTGGGTCGGCCGTCAGATGTAGAGTATCTGTTTAAAGTTACGTCGGATCAGGTCGGGATGCTCTTAGACGAGGAGGCGGATGCCTTGCAATCAGCGACGCCCGCCCGCCCAGCTTCGTTGGCAAATTTGCGCGGATCACTGAGTGCCCGTATACGAACCGCCGGGACCAAC